>JAWOFB010000066.1:0-2663 GCA_046482445.1 Ectothiorhodospiraceae bacterium
GCCGGTGCGGGTGCGGATTGCCCAAGACGAGAACCGCGACCTTTACGTTCTGATGCTTTCGAAGGCCCTGCAGCACGCCGGCGTCCAGCACAAGCAAGTCGCCCGAAAGATTGCTGGAGTTGTGGCGCCGTCGGAGTTGGTGGGCTTCGTCAAACGTGAGGACGCCGAGGGGCTGCGGAAGCAGGCGGACCTGAACGAAAGCCAGGCCGATAAGGTCATTCGCTCCCTGGCCGACCTGGAAACCTTGCTGGCCATCGAGACCGTTGACCTGGTGGACCTGCCGCGCATCGAGCTGCAGGACGGGGACGATTGGAAGGATTCGCTTTCTCTGTCGACGGGTCAGAAGTGCACGACCATACTGCCTATCCTGCTGCTGGACGGCGAGAGGCCGCTTATGGTCGATCAGCCGGAGGACAACCTCGACAACCGCTTCATCTACGACACGGTGGTAGAGAGTCTGAGAAGGGTCAAGGCGGGCCGTCAGATCATCCTGATTACGCACAACCCGAATATCCCGGTCTTGGGCGATGCTGCGGGTGTTTTCGTGCTGACCTCCGACGGAGCGCGTGCGGGCCTTCTGAACCACGGTGACGTTGATGCCTGTAAGGACGAGATAGTCAACCTTCTGGAAGGCGGCGAGGAGGCGTTCGCCCAACGTCGCGAAAGGTATGCCCGCTGATGCCCGACGCTTGGGAGGACATGCTTACCCGCCTGGAGGACGGGCGGGCGGAGTACTGGCGCGACCGGTTCGCTGTGGCCGAGAACCTGATGGACGCCATCCAGACTGGGCAGGTCCTCGGGTCCGCTCAGACTGTTCGGCGTCTGCTGTCGCGACTGGCGGAAGACCCGAAGTGGGAGGTGCGCAAGGTCGTCGCCAACGGGCTGAACCTTCTGGACGACGGCATCTTTGACGACCTTTCCGCCAGGTTGCTCGACGATTCCAACGGCTTCGTCAGGCGCTCGGCCGAGCAGAGTTTTCGGCTGCGCAGGCGCGACCACCGCCAGGCAAGCAAGCGCGACGCGACCGACCGGCAACTCGCAAATCGCCTGACCAAGCTCCGCGCAAAATACGGCGAAGAGGCCGTCAGGGACGTTATCGTTCTGAGCGAGCTGCGGTTTACCCAGCTTGTCGGGTCGATGGCCCATGACATGCGGAGCATCCTCGCACACCTTGAGCCGGCAGCCAGAGGCCTTCGCATCTCGTTGGAAGATGACTTCGAGCCGGCAACTGTCAAACGCAGGGCTACCCGCGTGGTCGACGGCCTAGCGTTCATGGGCAGGTGCATAGCCGACATGGAGCGGTACACCGAGCTGGTGCCGGTTGAGCGGCGGGCAGAGGATTTGGCCGAGGTGCTTCACGCCGCCTGCGAGATGGCCGTCCGGAACATCGAGGAGCTTGGTTTCGAAGCCCACATGGTCGTTCTCAAACAGAATGTGCCGGAAGGGCTACGGCTACAACTATCGCGACATCATGTCATCATGGCGGTCTGCAACCTGGTCAAGAACTCCTACGAGTCGTTCATGAAAACCAGCAGTAACCTTCGCCGAGGTCAGGTCGCCATTGATGCCGAGAGCTGCGAGGACGAAGTCCGCATAACCATCCGTGACGACGGCATGGGCATGGCGGCCGGGGACCTGGACGACCTGGACTCCGGCATGCCTCGCAGGCGGAACAAAGCCAAACGCAAGAGCACTGGCTTCGGCGTACCCATCGCCCGTCGGTACATTGAGGCCCATAGCGGGACACTGACATTTGAAAGTGCTGAAGACTCGGGCACCACCGCCACCATCACGCTGCCGCGCACGCCGCCGGAGACCGAAGGGGCGATATGAAATCGAAGGCGCACGCACTTGTTGTCGAGGACGACCCGGAGATTCGCGACGAGATAGAGGACGTCCTGGGGCTTCTGGGCCACGGCCACGACTGGGCCGAAAGCCAGCAAAAGGCCCGCGAACTGCTCGAGCCGAACGACTATGACTATGTGCTGGCCGATTTGGAGATTCCGGCCCGGCAGGGTCGGGGTTTTGCGAAGATAGATTACGGCAAGAAGCTCGTCGACCAGATTCAGCAGATCAAGGGCCGTGGTGTGTTGCCGGTCATTGTCATGACCGCCCATCATAAGCACGGGCTGAACCTGGTCCGAGAGCTTCTTGGCAACGGCGTAATGGACTTCATCTCCAAGCCCTTCGGAGACGGCACCGGTGGCAAAAGTCTTGCGGAGGCCATCCAGGGCGTGCTGGAACAGCACCGCAGGTCATTCCCGCTGGGTACGCTTCTGGGCGAGCCGCCACGGCAGTTTACCGGTGGCGTACTGGCGTTTTATCCCGACCACATCGAGCTTGAAGGCGAGACGATTGCCGAACGCAGCGGCTCCGGGTACGCGTGGGATGTCCTGCGGTATCTTCGCACGCCGAGGGCCAACGGCAAGCTGCCCCGGCTGAGCGCATCGGCGCTGGCCAAGGCCATCGATCCGACGGGTCAGTTCTCCGACGGAGCTGTCAACTCCTGCGTGTATAAGCTCCGGAAGAAGATCAGCGAGACCATGCTGGCCGATGCGAACCTCACCGTCGGCCGTGACGATGTAATCGAAAACCGAGGCAGGGGCTATCACCTGGCTGAGTGGCTGACCATCGAGGACCGTGACCAGACCCCAGAGAGCGAC
>JAWOFB010000131.1:0-7735 GCA_046482445.1 Ectothiorhodospiraceae bacterium
GCCGGGCAGCCGCTCGGCCAGCGTCTCGGGCGGCAGGTGGTTGAGGTGCAGGTGGATGTGATCCTTGTTCGGGCCCACGCCCCGGCCCTCGCGGATCTCCACCGTCATGCAGCGCGAGACCACGTCGCGCGAGGCGAGATCCTTGTAGGTCGGCGCATAGCGCTCCATGAAGCGCTCGCCCTCGGAGTTCGTCAGGTAGCCACCCTCGCCCCGGGCGCCCTCGGTGATGAGGCAGCCCGAGCCGTAGATGCCGGTCGGGTGGAACTGCACGAACTCCATGTCCTGCAGCGGCAGGCCGGCTCTGAGCACCATGCCGTTGCCGTCGCCGGTACAGGTGTGCGCCGAGGTGCAGGAGAAGTAAGACCGACCGTAGCCGCCGGTGGCCAGGATGACCGCGTGGGCGCGGAACTCGTGCAGGGTGCCGGTTCCGAGATCCCAGGCCAGCACGCCGCGGCAAGCGCCGTCGTCGTCCATCAGAAGGTCGATGGCGAAGTACTCGATGAAGAACTGCGCGTCGTGCTTGAGCGACTGCTGGTAGAGCGTGTGCAAAATGGCGTGACCGGTACGGTCGGCCGCCGCGGCCGTGCGTTGCGCGGTGCCTTCGCCGTAGTGGGTCGTCATGCCGCCGAACGGCCGCTGGTAGATACGCCCCTCGTCCGTGCGCGAGAAGGGCACGCCGTAGTGTTCCAGTTCGATAATCGCCGGAATGGCCTCACGGCACATGTACTCGATGGCATCCTGGTCGCCGAGCCAGTCCGACCCCTTGACGGTGTCGTACATATGCCAGCGCCAGTCGTCCTCGCCCATGTTGCCGAGCGCGGCGGACACGCCCCCTTGCGCGGCCACAGTGTGACTCCGCGTGGGGAAAACCTTGGTAATGCAGGCGGTCTTCAGGCCCTGATTCGCCATGCCGAACGTTGCCCGCAGGCCTGCGCCACCGGCACCGACCACAACAACGTCGTAGGTATGATCAATAATTTCGTAGCTGGACATGCAGTTCAGCCTCCAAAGGCGATGCTGAGTACGGCAAGAATGCCCGTGAGAGCGAGGACGGCGGCGGCGAATTTCACCAGCACGATCCCGGCGAGCTGGATCAGCCTGTTGTCGACATAGTCTTCGATGACGACCTGCAGCCCGAGTTGCGCATGGTAGAACGCGGCCGCAAGCAGCAGAATCGCCAGACCCGTGATCACCGGGGATGCCAGCCAATCACGGACGGCCGCGTAGTCGCCCCCGGCATTGACGGCCACGGAGACGGCAAACCACAGGATCAGCGGTATCAGGGCGACCGCCGATACCCTCTGGACCCACCAATGATGGACCCCGTCTTTGGCCGACCCCAGACCCCGTGCATCTTTGACGGCAGTGCGGTATCCCATGAACAGCTCCCGTTAACCGGTGGTCAGGACAACGAGCCAGACCAAAAGAGTGAGACCGAGCGCGCCGGCCACCACGGCCTGCCCCGAGCGATACGCGGTATTGAGATCGAATCCCTTGCCTGCGTCCCAGAACAGGTGGCGAATGCCGTTGCACAGGTGATAGGACAGCCCCAGCGAGAACAGAAACAGGACAATCAGGCCCGGCACCGAGCCCAGGATGGCCCGCGCCGTGGCGTAGGCTTCCGGGCCGGAGGCCAGCGCCACCAGCCAATAGACAACAACGAGCGACCCGATGCTGTTGGCGATTCCGGCCATCCGATGGGAGATGGACAGGACTGAGGTCCACTGAGGCCGATAAATCTGGAGGTGGGGCGACAGCGGGCGATGATCGGCTGACATCGTGACAGACTCCACGGGCTTACGTTGGGGGACCGAGGCTTCCGTGCGTTGTGTCGGGCGCTCTACCACCCGCTTGACTGCGTCGCGTCCAGGGATTGTACAAATCCCGCTTTTGAGACCGCAGCCACCCGCGCGGGGTTCCCGAGCGCGCGTGAGGGCGTCGCTGGCAGAATTCGCCGCTGCGGCACCAGACTGCTTCAGCGTGGCTCAAAGTTATACGGTGGCACGGATTGATGCAAGGCATCACGATGACGGATAGCCTGGCCACGGCCTATGGATTGCCGCTGGCCGGGCCCCGATGCCCGTCACCACGACCGGCGCTGCCTCTTCCTAGAAATCGGTGCAGCGCCCGCCTTTTTCCCAGTCGCCGTAGCGGGTCGGCTCAGGCCCCTGCTGGCCGCCGTGCTCGGCCGGCCAGGCGTTCGGATCGGCCGGATCCATCGTGATATCGTTCGACGGCTGAGGTTCCGCATTGACCGGCTCGTCCGTGTCCGCCCGCCCGGGTCGCTTGGGGAAGGGATCAGTGTCCGCCATTTGCAGTTACCTCCTGCCGAGAAGTTGTACAGTAACGATACCACACACCAAGGGGAGGCACGCAGCCAACCATGAACGAAACCACGACCGGCGAAGCACCCATAGTCGACTGGCAGGCATTGGGTCGTATCCACGGCGCCCGTTTCGATGCCCAGGGCGCGCTGGCGGATTTCGGCGACGCGGACGGTGAACTCCATACGGCCCTGGGCGATGGCGGCGTCGCGCCATTGCCCGCCCTCGGCGGGATTCGTGTTGTAGGCGCGGATGCAGCCTCTTTTCTCCAGGCACAGCTGAGTCAGAGCGTCGAAGATCAGGAGCCCGGCGAATGGCGGCTCGCGGGCCTGTGCAACCCCAAGGGCAGGCTGCTTGGGTTGTTCCACGTACTGCGCTTCGATGACGAGGATTTCCTGCTGCTCACCAGCACCGAACTGATCGCGGGGCTGGTGAAGCGCCTGCGGATGTTTGTCCTGCGCGCACGGGTCGCGGTACAGGATTTCTCCCCGCATATGGGCATCTGCGGCACCACCGGGTCGGGCGCGCTGGCCCTGACAGAAGCGACGGGCACTTTGCCGCGCGGCACCGGCACGGTCGTCCACTCCGGCGATACCAGCGTGTTGCATCTCGGCGGTGAGCCGGAGCGTTTCCTGGCGGTTGCCCACGCACGCGATGTGGACGGGCTATGGGCGTCCCTCACCGACGCCTCGCGCCCGCTGACCCCGGCTGCCTGGCGGTTGCTGGCCATTCGCGCCGGTGAACCAAGCCTTACCGAGGCGACGCTGGAGCAATACGTGCCCCAACAGATGAATCTGGATCTCATCGGCGGCGTGAGTTTCAACAAGGGTTGTTTCCCCGGCCAGGAAGTCATTGCGCGGCTGCATTACCGCGGCAAGCCGAGCCGGCGGATGTTTCGCCTGGGCGCGCCGACAGGCCCCGTCCCCTCGCCCGGCGATCCCGTGGTCACGGCCGACGGCACGAACGCCGGGGAAGTCGTGGATGCCGTCGCCGGGCCGGCCGGCATCGAGGCCCTGGCGGTGTTACGTCTCAAACACCGGAATCAGCAGGATCTGCGCCTGGGCGAGCAACCCGCCGGCTTCGCCGAGCTGCCCTATACCGTTCCCGATGCGGACGAGGCGGAAGCCAACTGACCTTCGACCCGGAGGCGTCAGGCCTCCGGGCGCATGGCCGGAAACAGCAACACATCGCGAATGGATGCCTGGTCGGTGAACAGCATCACCAGCCGGTCGATGCCGATGCCCTCGCCGGCCGTCGGCGGCAGACCGTATTCCAGGGCCCGGATGTAGTCGGCGTCGTAGTGCATGGCTTCCTGGTCGCCGGCGTCCTTGGCCATGGCCTGGGCGCGGAAACGCTCCGCCTGATCCTCCGGATCATTGAGCTCGGAGAAGCCGTTGGCCATCTCCCGGCCGCAGATGAACAGCTCGAAGCGTTCGGCCCGGTCCGGGTTGTCGTCGCGGGGACGCGCCAGCGGCGAGACCGAGCGCGGATAATCCGTGATAAAGGTGGGCTCCCGGAGCTGCTCTTCCACGGTCTCCTCGAACAGCGCCAGCTGCATGGCGCCCACGTCGGTTTCCGACTCGATATCAACGCCCAGACGCCCGGCTACGCGGCGCAGCGCCGCCTCCTCCTGCAGGTCAGCGGCAATCACACCGTCGTTGTACGCCGCAATCGCGTCACACAGCGTCAGCCGCGGGAAGGGCTTGCCCAGGTCCACCGCCTCACCCTGCCAGGTCAGCTCGGGCACGCCGCGGAGCTCCACCGCCAGCTCCCGCAGCAACGCCTCGGTCAGGTCCATCAGGTCGTGGTAGTCCGCGTAGGCCTGATAGAACTCGAGCATGGTGAACTCGGGGTTGTGCCGGGTGGAGACCCCTTCGTTGCGGAAATTGCGGTTGATCTCGTAGACCTGCTCGAAGCCCCCGACCACCAGGCGCTTGAGGAACAGCTCCGGGGCGATGCGTAGATACAGCGGGATATCCAGGGCGTTGTGGTGGGTAATGAACGGCCGCGCCGCCGCGCCGCCCGGGATCTGCTGCATCATCGGCGTTTCCACTTCAAGAAAACGCCGCAGGTTCAGGAAATGGCGGATAAACTGAATAATGTGGCTGCGCGTCTCGAAGACGTGGCGAACCTCCGGATTCATGATGAGATCCAGATACCGCTGGCGATAACGCGCTTCCTGGTCGGCCAGCCCGTGGTATTTCTCCGGTAACGGGCGCAGGGACTTGGTAAGCAGGACAAGGCGATCGACGCTGACCGTGAGTTCGCCCGCCCGCGTGCGGAACAGCGTGCCCTCGGCGCCGATAATGTCCCCAAGATCCCAGGTTTTGAACTCGGGGTAGACGCCCTCGGGCAACGCGTCCCGGCGCACGTGCAGCTGAATGGTCCCGGTCATGTCCTGGACCTGGGCGAAGCTCGCCTTGCCCATGACCCGCTTGGCCAGCATGCGCCCCGCCACGCGGACGCGGATGGCGTCCGCCTCCAGGGTTTCGGTGCTCTCGTCGGCATGAGCCGCCTGGAGATCCGCGGCGTAGGCATCCCGCCGGAAGCGGTTGGGAAAGGCCTCGCCGCGCTCGCGCCAGGCCTGCAGCTTGTCACGGCGCTGGGCGATGAGCTTGTTCTCGTCCGTCTCGGGGTGTTGGTCGCTCACTGGCTTGTCGCTCGCTGGTTTACACGTCCGCCTTGAGACTGGCCTGGATGAATCGGTCCAGATCGCCATCGAGCACGGCCTGGGTGTTGCCGATCTCCACGCCGGTGCGCAGGTCCTTGATTCGGGACTGGTCGAGGACATAAGAGCGAATCTGACTACCCCAACCGATATCCGACTTGTCGTCTTCCGCGGCCTCTTGAACCTGACGCCGCCGCTGCATCTCGCGCTCGTAGAGCTTGGCCCGCAGCTGGTTCATGGCCGTCTCCCGGTTCTGGTGCTGGCTGCGGCTGGCCTGTGACTGCACCACAATACCCGAGGGATGGTGCGTAATGCGCACGGCGGACTCGGTGGTGTTGACGTGCTGGCCGCCGGCCCCGCTGGCCCGGAAGACGTCGATGCGCAGGTCCGAGGGGTCGATCGCCACTTCCACGGTGTCGTCGATTTCCGGTGAGACAAACACGGCGGCAAAGGACGTATGACGGCGGTTGCCGGAGTCGAACGGGGATTTGCGCACCAGGCGGTGCACACCCGTCTCAGTACGCAACCAGCCGAAGGCGTGATCGCCCTGGACCCGGACCGTGGCACTCTTGATTCCGGCCGTATCGCCCTCGGAGTACTCAACCACTTCCGTATCGAAGCCGCGGCGCTCCGCCCAGCGCAGGTACATGCGCAGCAGTATGCTGGCCCAGTCCTGGGCCTCCGTACCGCCGGAACCGGACTGGATCTCCAGGAAGGCGTTGTTGCCGTCCATCTCGCCGGTGAACATGCGCTGGAACTCCAGCGCTTCAACCTCGCGGGCGTAGGCGGCAAGGTCGGTCTCCACCGACTCGATGGTCCCGGTATCGTCCTCGGCCTCGGCCATCTCCAGCAGCTCCTGGATATCCGCCAGGCCGTGGCTCAGCCGGTCGAGCTGACTGACTGTGTCCTGCAAGTAGGCGCGCTCGCGATTCAGCGACTGGGCCTCGTCGGGCTTGTTCCAGACGTCGGGATCCTCGAGCAGGCGCAGGACCTCTTCTAGACGTTCGGCCTTGCCCGGATAGTCAAAGATACCCCCTGAGCGCATCCACGCGCTCGCGGAGATCCGCCGCCTGGGAATACAAGGCATTCAGTTCCATAAAACCGACCCCGGGACCGTCTGTAAAAGGCCGCGATGGTACTACACGGGCCGCCGGGTGTCAGCGCACGGCCTGCCACTGCCGCTTGAGACGCTTCTCCGAAGCGGGCATGCGTGTGCCCAGGTGCTGGGCGAACAGTGACACCCGGTACTCCTCGATGAGCTGCCGCATGGTGTCCAGTTCCGGATCCTGTATACCCATTTCACGATGGCGCTCCGCGCGCTCCCGCCAGGCATCCCACCAGGGGCGTACCAGCCGCGTGCGCTGGCTGTCGCGGTCCGGATCCTGGGCCTGTTTCTCCAGGCGGTGGGCCAGGCCGTCGAGATAGCGGGGCAGCTCGTCGAGGATCGCGGGCGGCAATTCGAGGAGGAAGTGTGGAAAGACCAGCGCGCCCAGGTGCTCGCTCATGTCCCGGAAGCTCTCCATCCCGGCCAGACCGCGGGGCTCTTTGAGGGCCTTGCGGAGTTCGTGATGGCGGTCGAGGACACGACTGACCCGGCGCGCGAAGCGCTCGCCCTCGTCGACGAAGTTCGCGCGGCCGTGATCGAGCAGTGCCCGGAACCCTTCTTGGCTGCGCGGGACCGGGTGATCGCGGAGGAAGACCCGCTCCACCACCGCGCCGACGAGCTCGTCCTCGAACTCCGTACCGCTGCCCAGGCCCCGGTATTTGAGTAGCATATCCTGACGTTCCGGGAGCCCATCGCGCAGAGCGGTCGCTGCGTCGCGCAGGTGCAGGCGGATCAGCCGCCGCACGCCGGCCCGGGTGGCGGTCGCTGCGGCCTCCGGCGAATCCATGACGTGCAGGGCCACGCTGGCACCCTCGTCCACGATCGCGGGGTAGCCGTGTACGTCGAGCCCGTGCTGGCGAAACGTCACGGTCTCGGGCAGGTCGCCAAAGTCCCAGCGGGTGATCCCCGCGCGCTCCCAGCCCGCATCGTCACGCCCTGTCCGGAAGTCGCTGCTGGCTCGATCACCCAGGCGTTGCTGCAGTTCCACCAGGTCGCGGCCCCTGGCGACCAGCGCCCCGTCAGCGTCGAACACGTGAAGGTTCATGACCAGGTGCTCGGGCACGGACACGCCGTCCCAGGTCTCGGGCGGCACATCCACACCCGTCATGCGATGCAACTCCCGCCGGAGGTTGTCCACCAGCGAGCCCTCCCCCGGCGCCAGGGCGTCGAGCACGGCCGCGGCGAAATCCGGTGCCGGCACGAAATGCCGGCGCAGGGACTTGGGCAACCCCCGGATCAACGCGGTGACCTTGTCCTCCAGCAGCCCGGGCACCAGCCATTCCAGCGGCTCCGGACGCAGCTGATTGAGTGCGGCCAACGGTACCCGGGCGGTCACGCCGTCGTCCGGGTGCCCCGGCTCGAAGTGGTAACTCAGGGGCAATTCCAGGTCAGCCACCCGCAGCCGCTCCGGGTAGCGATTCCCCGTCACCTCCTCGGCCCCGTGCTGCATCAGCGCTTCACGTGTCATGTAGAGCTTGCGCGGGTGTTTCTTTTCCACCCGCCGGCGCCAGCGCTCGAAGGCCTGAAGATCATTGATGTCGCTGGGGACGCGATCGGCGTAGAAGGCGTAGATGCGGTCGGATTCCACCAGCACGTCACGGCGCCGCGACTTGGCCTCCAGGGCCTGAACCTCCTCGA
>JAWOFB010000185.1:0-5671 GCA_046482445.1 Ectothiorhodospiraceae bacterium
CCACCCCGGCGAAGATGGCCCGCTCGCCGTGGCTGAAGTGGAGATCCCGGATCGCCACCAGGGCGTCGTCAGAGTCGGCTACGGGTGCGGACATGGATCAGGGAACGCCTAGCGGGGCAGAGGATTCAGCGACAGCTCGCGCATCCAACCAAAAGAGTCATAAAGGAGCCGCGAATAACCGCCGAGTATCCGGCAACCCCCCACACGAGTCAATGGCTTGACGCTCCCGGACCGGGTCGCGTGTTCCGCTGTCGTGGCCGGGACAGCGCCCCGGCTTTACTTCCCGCGCACTTCACCGCATCGTGCGCCTTTTGCTCGTTACCGGGTTTGCCGCGTTGCTCATTGCCGTTGCCATCGCCGTGCTGATTGCCGGTTTCGCCCTCCTCGCCTGGAGTGCCGACCGCATGGTCGCGGCTGCCTCGGCGGTCGCCCTCCATCTGGGCCTGGCACCGGTGGTCGTGGGCGTATTCGTCATCGGGTTCGGCACATCCGCGCCGGAACTCCTGGTCTCGGCACTGGCATCACTCGGCGGCGCTCCGGGCCTGGCCCTGGGCAACGCCCTGGGCTCGAACATCGCCAACGTCGGGCTGATCCTCGGCCTGACCCTGATCCTTGTTCCCTTGCACGACCGCGGCCGCGGCCAGAGCCTCACCGTCATCCTGGTCACCGGGGCCACGGTGCTGACACTGGCACTGCTGGGTAACGGTCACCTGGGGCGCGCGGAGGCGCTCGTGCTGCTGGCCGCCCTTGCCGGGACACTGGGCTGGATCCTGCACGCCAGCCGCCAGGGCAACCCGCCGCTGCCCGAGGAGCCGGTGGTCGCTGACCGGAGCCTGGCCCGGGGAAGCGTCGAGCTGGTCATCGCCCTGGCACTGGTCCTGGGCAGCGCCCAGGCGTTGGTATGGGCCGCGGTCACGCTGTCGCGGGCCGCCGGGGTCAGCGAGCTGGCCATCGGGCTCGGCGTGGTGGCGGTGGGCACGAGCCTGCCGGAACTGGCCACCGCCATGGCCGCCGCACGCCGCCGGGAATACGGTTTGCTCTACGGCAATCTCCTCGGCTCCAACCTGTTCAACCTGCTGGCGGTGCTGGGCGTCGCGGCGCTCATCCAGCCCGTCACCCTGGCGCCCATCGTCCTGTTGCGCGACGGTCTGGTCATGGCGCTTTTCACGGTTCCCCTGGCGCTGCTGGCCCTGGGCTGGCTTGCCGGCGCACGCTGGCTCGGCTGGATCCTGCTGGCCTGTTATGCCAGCTACCAGGCCACGCTCGTCCTGTCCGGGGCGTGAGCGCTGCTCCCCGGCTCGCCGGGCCCCGTCCTGCCTGGATGCGCCGGGCTGTTAAACTGGCAAGCAGAGCACCGCCGCGGCCGCAGACCGCACTGGCACGGGAGGAGCATCGAGCATGTCCGGCGAAACGGCACCCGAATCCGGGCCCATGACCGACGAACGGCTGTGCCGTCTGGGGCGGGCCGTCATGGAAACGGAAGCGGCGGCCATCACCGAACTGATCCCGCGGGTGGACGCGGATTTCGCCCGGGCCTGCCGCATCATGCTCGGCTGTCACGGGCGGATCGTGGTGCTGGGCATGGGCAAGTCCGGCCACATCGCCGGCAAGATCGCGGCAACCCTGGCCAGCACCGGCTCACCGGCCTTTTTCGTGCACCCCGGCGAGGCCAGCCACGGCGACCTGGGCATGATCACCGCCACGGACGTGGTACTGGCCCTGTCGAACTCCGGCGAGACCCAGGAACTGGTCACCATCCTGCCGTTGATCAAGCGCCTGGATGTCCCGCTGGTCGCGCTCACGGGCCAGCCCGGGTCCACGCTCGGCCAGGCGGCATCGGTGCACCTGAACGTGGCCGTTGCCCAGGAGGCCTGCCCGCTCAACCTGGCACCGACGTCCAGCACCACGGCGGCACTCGCCATGGGCGATGCCCTGGCCATCTCCCTGCTGGAGGCCCGGGGGTTTACGCGGGAGGATTTCGCACGCTCTCACCCCGGCGGCAAGCTGGGCCGGCGGCTGCTTCTGCTCATCGACGACATCATGCACCGGGGCGACGGCATCCCCCGGGTGGCCCCCGAGGCGTCGCTGCGCGACGCGTTGGTGGAGATGAGCCGCAAGGGCCTGGGCATGACGGCGATCACCGATACGAACCAGCGCCTGGTGGGCATTTTCACCGACGGCGACCTGCGCCGCAGCCTGGACCAGGGCGTGGACCTCCACGACACGCCGGTGCGGGATGTCATGACCGTGGGCGGCAAGACCATGACGCGGGGTGCGCTGGCCGCCGAAGCCCTCCAGCTCATGGAGGAGTACAAGATCAACGCCCTGCTGGTGGTGGATAACGACGAGCGCGTGGTGGGCGCGCTGAACATGCACGACCTGCTGCGCTCCGGTGTGGTCTGATGGACAGCCCCCGCGACAGCCTGGCCAGCCCCCCGGACGGCGACCTGCAACGGCGGGCCGGCGCCATCACGCTGCTGGCGCTGGACGTGGACGGCGTGCTCACCGACGGCACGGTCTACTACGGGGCCGACGGCGAGACACTCAAGGCGTTCAATATCATGGATGGTCTGGGCCTGCGGCTGCTGGCGCGCTGCGGGATTGCCACGGCCATCATCAGCGCCCGCACCTCGGCACCGCTGACCCGACGCGCGGCGGATCTCGGCATCCATCACGTCTACACCGACCGGCAGGACAAGCGCGCTGCCTGGGATGAACTACTGGCCGCCACCGCCACCCCCGCGAGCGCAGCCGCCTACGTGGGCGACGACCTGATTGACTTACCCGTGCTCGGGCGCGCCGGACTGGCGGTCGCCGTGGCCAATGCCCACCCGGCCGTGTGCCGGGCTGGCCACTACGTGACGGCGCGCAACGGCGGCCAGGGCGCGGTCCGCGAGATCGCGGAGCTGGTGCTGCTGGCGCAGAACCGCCTGGACACGGTGATCGACGATTATGCAGGCCGATAGGCGCTGGCCGTTTCGCGTGGTGGTGGTGCTGGTGCTGGGCGTCACCGGCTGGTTCGTCCTTGATGACGACAGCCCGGACCCGGTGTCCCGCGAACCCGATACGGCCGAACAGCCCCCGGATTTCTACATGGAGACGTTCACGGTGACCACGACCGGCGCCGACGGCGAGCCACGCTACCGCCTGGCCGGCCCCCGCATGGAGCACTTCCGCGAGCGCGACGAGTGGCTAATGGACGCACCGCGGGTGACCTATTTCACCGACTCCGGCGAGCCCTGGAAGCTGCGCGCGGAACACGGCCGGGCCTGGAATAACGTCGAGGACGCCCACCTGTCGGGCGAGGTGACCATCCGGCGCGAGGCCGGCGCGGACCACCCGCCGGCGAACGTCGATACCCGCGAGGTCTCGCTCAAGCCCCGGCAGCGTTACGCCGAGACCGATGCGCGTGCCATCTACTGGCAGGGCAACAACCGGCTTGAGGGTGTTGGGCTGGAGGCATGGTTCAATCGCGAACAAATGAATCTACTCTCGGAGGTGGAAGGCGAGTATGAAACGCGCGACTGAGTGGCGCCGGCGCCCGGCGCAGATCGCGGCAAGCGCCGCCCTGGCCGTGGCCTGGCTGGCGGCGCCGGCCGGTGCGCCGGCCGCCGAGCCGATCCAGCTGGATGCCGACGAGGCGGAGATCGACAACGCGTCCGGCGTGAGCGTGTACACCGGCAACGTGGTTCTCACCCGCGGTGGCCGCCGGATCACCGGCGATCGCATGACCGTCCACCTGCGCGAGGACCGCTCGGATCAGACCCTGGACCACGTGGTGGTGGAAGGCGAGCCCGCCGTCTACCGGCATACGGGCACCGAGGAGCGCCGGCCCGTGGAGGCCGAGGCGCCGCGCATGGAGTACTACGCCGGCAATCCCGAGCGGGTCATCCTGCTGCAGGGGGGCACGCTCACCCAGGGCCGCAACACCTTCAGCGGCCGGCGTATCGACTACAACGTCACGGCCGACGCCGTGGACGCCACCAGCGACGGTGACCGCGACGGCCAGGGCGACACGGATCGCGTCCGGGCGACGTTCTACCCCGAGGACGAAGACGGCGAGGACGACGAGTGACCCAGCTGCGCGCACAGGATCTCACCAAGGTCTTCCGGCGCCGGACCGTCGTCCGCGAGGCCTCACTGGATGTCGCCGGCGGCGAGGTGGTCGGGCTGCTCGGGCCCAACGGCGCCGGCAAGACCACCTGCTTCTACATGGTCGTGGGACTGGTGCAGGCCGACGGCGGCCGCATCGAGCTCGACGGCGAGGACATCACGCGCCTGCCCATGCACGTGCGCGCCCGCCGCGGCATCGGCTACCTGCCCCAGGAGGCGTCCATCTTTCGCAAGCTCACGGTCATGGACAACCTCCTGGCCATCCTGGAGACGCGGCCCGAGCTGGACCGCGCCGAGCGCCGCCAGCGCGCCGAGGAACTGCTGGAGGAGTTCAGCGTCGGCCATCTGCGTGACCAGACCGGCATCAGCCTCTCCGGGGGCGAGCGCCGCCGGGTCGAGATCGCCCGGGCACTCGCGGCCAATCCGCGCTTCATCCTGCTGGACGAACCCTTCGCCGGGGTCGATCCCATCTCGGTGCTGGACATTCAGGCCATCATCCGGCACCTGGCCGAACGCGGCATCGGTGTTCTCATCACCGACCACAACGTCCGCGAGACCCTGGGCATCTGCCAGCGCGCCTACATCCTTGCCGACGGCAGCGTCATTGCCAGCGGCAGCGCGGACGAGGTGCTCGCCGACCAGCGCGTGCGCGAGGTCTACCTGGGCGAGCACTTCCGATTGTGATGAGCATCGCAGGATGCAGGCAATGATCGCGCCAATGTTCTAACTCGCCACCGACTCCGTTACGATGGAGGTGTCGATGGGGACACCAACGGTCCTGCGAGGAGCAGCCAGCGACGGGCTGCGGGAGAGCGCAATTTGTCCATGAAACAGTCGCTCCAGCTCCGGCTGGGCCAGCAGCTCACAATGACGCCGCAGCTCCAGCAGGCGATCAAGCTGCTGCAACTGTCGACTCTGGAGCTGCGCACGGAGATCCAGCAGGCCCTGGAATCCAACCTGATGCTGGAACCGGCCGAAGACGCCGAAGACGACTACGACGACGACTACGATCACGAGCTCGCCGGCGACCGGGATAACGGCGACCAGGGCGGCGAGGCGGAAACGACCAGCCAGGACAGCCACAACACCGCCAGCGACAACGACAACGACAACGACGCCCCCGCCAGCGACACCACGGAGACGGCCGAAGCCGCGCGCGACGACATCCCGGACGACCTGCCCCTGGACTCCGACTGGGGCGAGGTCTTTGACGGCAGCACCGCCTACAGCGCGCCGGACTCCGATGACGACCAGCGCGAGACCTGGGAAAACCGCACCGGCGAGGGCGGCGGCAGCCTCCAGGACCACCTCCTCTGGCAAGCGCAGCTCGCCCCGTTCAGCGACCGGGACCGCGCCATCGCCGAGGCCATTATCGACGGCGTGCGCGAGGACGGCTACCTGGCGGTGAGCCTGGAGGACATCTGCGACGCGGTCCGACTGGACGAACCCGTGGAGCTGGACGAAGTCGAGGCCGTGCGCCACTACATCCAGCACTTCGATCCGGTGGGCGTGGCGGCGCTGAGCCCGCGCGAGGCACTGCTGGTGCAGCTGGACCAAT
>JAWOFB010000199.1:0-5063 GCA_046482445.1 Ectothiorhodospiraceae bacterium
CGAGTGACCCGCCGACGCTCTCAAGCGTGATCGACGTGTTCGCGTGGACCATGCACGTGACCAACCCAGGAGGAGGTGCGTATTCCGGTGAACGTGACCGCTGATTCCGCTGTTCGTGACCGATTCGCGGCGCGGTGTGCGCTGGGCCGTGTTCATTGAGCGTGATCGGTCACGATGGGTCAAGTTGAGACGATGGTGGTGGCGTGCCGTCGAGGAGCCAGTTGGCGTAGTGCGTGGATAGATATGTATCCACCACAGTGGAGATGACCTCGCGCTGGAGCCACTGGCTGACGGCGACCCGGCCTGGGTCGTTGTGCTCATCCAGACGATCCTGCAGCCAGCGGCGCACGGCCTGGTGCGCCGCGGGTGTCTCGGGCGGGTAGCCGAGGCGGATGGCGAGGTAGCTGGATAGCAGTGTATCCACCGTGACGGTGGTCCGCCGCTCACCCAGGCGCAGGTGGTAGCGGATGTTGCGCTCGAAGATCACGTTCATTGGTCGGTCTCCTTGGTGGTGGTCTGGCGCATGGAGGCGCCCTGCATGGGCAGGCGGTGGGCGTTGTGGAGCAGGCGGTCGAGGATGGCGTCGGCGAGCGTGGGTTCGCCGAGGTAGTCATGCCAGTGCTCGACGGGGAGCTGGCTTGCGATGAGTGTTGAGCGCAGGCCGTGGCGGTCCTCGATGAGTTCCATGAGGTCCTGGCGCTGGCTGGCGGTCAGCGGGGCGATGGCCCAGTCGTCGAGGATGAGCAGATCCGTGCGTGCGAGCTGCTGCATCAGCCGCGGGTAGGAGCCGTCGGCGTGAGCGATGTGGATGGCCTCGAGCAGCCGCGGGAGGCGGAAGTAGCGCGTGGACAGGCCCTGGCGGCAGGCCTGGTTGCCGAGCGCGCAGGCGATGTAGGTCTTGCCGGTGCCGGTGGGGCCGGTGAGCAAGAGGTTGTGCTTGTGGTGGATCCACTGGCAGGAGCCGAGCTGGGCCATTTGCGGGCGCTGTAGCCCGCGGGCGTGGCGGTAGTCGATGTCCTCCAGGCAGGCGCCGGGGATGCGCAACCGGGCGGCTTTGAGCAGGCGGGTCAGCCGGCGGTTGTCGCGGGCGAGGATCTCGCGGTCGAGCAGCAGCGCGAGGCGCTGCTCGAAGGCAAGCTCCTGGGTGGCCGGCTGGGCGAGCTGGTCTTCAAGGGCCTCGCGCATGCCGGTGAGCTTGAGCGCCTGGAGTTTCTCCAGAGTCGGTTCATTGAGCATGATCGGTGTCTCCTGGTGCGGGGTCAGTGGTAGTAGCCGGGGCCGCGGACGTTGGCGTGCAGCGGCAACTCCCCGGTGTCGGTGGTTGCCTCCGTGGGGGTGCGATCGAGGCCGCTTTTGAGGATCGACTTGATGCTGCGGTAGCTCGGCGAGCCGATCGCCCGCCCGCGGGTACAGGCGGCCTCCAGGCGGGCATTGCCGTAGTGGCGGGCGAGGTTGAGCAGCCCGAGGCAGGCGCGGTAGCCGTGCTCGGGATGAGGGCGGCCTTCGAGCTGGGCGCGGATGACCTCGCGTGTCGCCGGGCCGATCGCCTGCGCCCAGTTGAGGAACCGCCCCGGGGTCCACTGCTTGTGCTTGCGGTGGGCCACCGGCATGTGTTCGGTCAGAGTGCTGTGGGCGCCGGAGCCATGGCGGGCATGCGCGGCGACGCGTTGGCCCTTGTGGAAGATCTCCACGGTGGTGGCGGTCACACGCGCCTCCAGGCGCTGGCCGACCAGGGTGTGGGGCACGGAGTACAGCCGGCGGTCGATGTCGACGTGGTAGTCGATGCCGGGCTTGACGTACTTCCACTCGGCGTAGACGTAGGGCTCGGCGGGCAGGGGCTGCATGGCCGGGCGGTCGAGGCGCTCGAACAGCTCCCGGCGGCTGTGGGGCTGGCGCTGGAGGCGGCGGTCGTTGAGTTCAACGAGCAGCTCTTGGATGGCCGCGTTCAGTGCGGTCAGGGAGTGGAACGTGTGGTGGCGCAGCCGCGCCAGGATCCAGCGCTCGACGACCTGCACGGCCACCTCGGCCTTGGCCTTGTCTCGGGGCTTGTAGGGCCGTGCCGGCAGCACCGCCATCCCGTAGTGCCGGGCCATCTCGGCGTAGGTGGAGTTGATCTCGGGGGTGTAGCGCGAGGCCCGGGTAACGGCGGCCTTGAGGTTGTCGGGGACCAGCAACATGGGACAGCCCCCGAAGTACGTGAGCGCCCGCTGATGCGAGGCGATCCAGTCAGGCAGCGACTGGGTGCGTGTGGCCTCGGCATAGGTGTAGCTCGACGCGCCCCACACGGCGACGAAGATCGCCGCGGGATGGATCTCGCCGGTGCCCGGGTCGATCACTGGGACCGTAGGGCCGCAGTAGTCGATGAACAGCTTCTCCCCGGCGCGGTGGTGCTGGCGCATGGAGCGCCGCTGCAGGGCGCGCCAGCGCCGGTAGCGCTCGCAGAACTGGCTGTAGCGAAGCGCCCCCTCGCCGTGGGCGGCGGCGTACTCCGCCCACAGCAACTGGAGCGTCACGCCCTTGCGCTTGAGCTCCTGGTGGATGGTGTCGTAGGCGGGCTCCGCCCCGCGCCCCGGGAGAACCGCGGCGGGGAACAGCAGCCGCTCCAGCGCGGCCTCGTCCATGCCCTCGGGCAGGGGCCAGCCCACGCCCTTGGCACGGGCGAGACTGACGTATTTGTTGACCACCCCCTTGGAGAGATCCAAGGCGGCGGCGATGCGGGCGTGGCTCAGTCCGGCCTCATGCTTGAGGCGCAGGATCTCGCTGAGTTGTCGCATGGTAATCCTCGGTGCCGGCATGCCCTCTCCCCGGGAACAGTGAAAAGAGAGCTATATGCCTGCATTGGCAGGGAATTACCAGCGCACACCACGCCGATTCCGGGACCGTGACCAGTGATTCCGGGACCGTGACCGCCGATTCCGGCGCGAGGGCCAAAATCGGTCACGATCCGGCCGGAATCGCCGGTCACGATGGACCGGAATACGCATGGCGACGCGCCTGGCGCTACACGGACCACGGCAAGGACTGGGACGCGGTCTACAACCGCGAGCATCCGCCGGGCTTTCGCTGGTTGCACGAGTCTTTCGGCACCAACTGGCGGCTGACAGAGATGCAGTCCGCCATCGGCCGGGTGCAGTTGGGCAAACTGCCTGCCTGGCTGGCCCAGCGGCGTGCCAATGCCAGCGTGCTCCTGGAGCGCCTCACCGGTCTACCAGGCCTGCGGGTGCCGGTCCCTCCCGAGACGCTCGGCCATGCCTGGTACAAGTTCTACGCGTTCGTTGAGCCGGAACGATTGGCACCGGGCTGGGACCGCGATGCGATCGTCGCCGCCATCCAGGGGGTGGGTGTTCCGTGCATGCACGGCGGTTGCAGCGAGGTGTACCGGGAAAAGGCTTTTGAAGGCACGGGGTATCAGCCCACCGAGCGCTTGCCCGTGGCGCGGGAGCTCGGGGAGACGAGCGTGCTGTTTCCGGTGGGACCACACCATGGGTTGCGGAGAGATGGAGGCGATTGCCTCGGCGGTGAGTCGGGTGATGAAGCGTGCGGTGAGTTAATTTCGGCGTTGGCGTTGCCGATGCCTTGGGTTGTACGGACTGAGAGTCCTGATTTGCGCCTCGCATCGTCTACCGCGAGCTGGTAAGCTGTTGCATGTAACGAATCACGAGGGTAATAGGCATGCCTGCATCCACCAACGAGCGCGTCCGAAAGCGCCGGGACGCATTGCGACAGGCCGGCCTCCGTCCCATTCAATTGTGGGTTCCGGATACTCGGCAGCCCGCTTTTCGCCAGGAGGCTCGGCGTCAGTCCGCGTTGCTTCACAATGATCCTGTTGAGCGCGAGGTGCTTGACTGGATCGACACCGCGGCGGACACCGAAGACTGGCAGTGAAGCGCGGCGATCTTGTCACGGTCGCTGTGTCTGGGGCTTATGGTAAGCCGCGGCCCGCAGTCATCATCCAATCGGACTACTTTGACGAGCACCCCTCGGTGACGGTGCTCCCGATCACCACGCATCTGCGCGAGACGCCGCTATTTCGGGTGATGGTGGATGCGGGTCCTGACAACAACCTCCGAAGTGCCTCCCAAGTGATGATCGACAAGGCGGTTACAGTGCCCCGCGACAAGGTCGGAGCGGTTTTCGGGGTCCTCGATGGAACGGTAATGCTTGAAGTCGACCGGTCCTTGGCTCTTTTTCTTGGCATCGCCAAGTGAACGACTCTTTCCTTAACGCCAGGATAGATCCGGCTTTCTGCCATGAGCCATACAATCGCGTAGGTAAAGATTGATCAGGCTCTGGTACGGAATCCCTGTCTCCTCCGAAAGCTGCTTAAAATACTGCACAACGTCATCACCCATGCGGATAGTGACCTGATGTTTCAGCTTCGAGGCGTAAGGGTTTCGCCGCGACTTCATGTTGGAAAAATCGTACTCGTCCTTCATGGCGATGGCCCCTCGTAGTGATCGCACTCGTTACGTGTGGCTTTCCGTGCGGAAATGATTCTGACCACGTTGCCGCCGGAACGCTCACAGTGACAGACAACCAGGATCCGCAATCGGTTGCTCAGGCCCAGCATGACGAAGCGCTCTTCAGCCGATGAGTGCTCTTCATCGAAAAACTGACGAGCATACTCATCGAAGAAAACGGATTTGGCCTCTTTAAATGAGATACCGTGCTTCTGTTGGTTCGCAAAGGCCTTTTCCGGATCCCACTCGAACACAACCATACATACAATGTAAATACGCCGGGTTTGCGCGTCAACAAGTCGGATCATTCCGTACGGCTACAGCTCGGCCCGCGTCAGAGAGAACATCTGGCGGCAGGGGATGCGGCGAGGTTTTCGTGCCCGGGTTGGGGACGCTCAAAAGCCGCCAAGGTGCGCATACAAGCCGGGCGCCGAAGATGGTGACGATCCGCCGGGACGCCGCCCGTGTTCAGCGGCCTACTCGGAGCGCCACCGTGGAATACGGAATCGAAACTCGATTTCGAAAATGGACCACCACCGCCTTCGGCCAGGTCCGCGGTGGCCGCGTGCTCATCGCCTGGATCGCCCGCCCCATGCCCGCTCA
>JAWOFB010000273.1:0-10996 GCA_046482445.1 Ectothiorhodospiraceae bacterium
CCCCAGGGCATTAAGCCCGTCGCAAAGTACATCGCGCCGGTCGCGGTAAATGCCCCGGATCTCCTCAACACACTCCTGCGGCCCCTCCAGTGCCGTAATCGCGGCCACCTGGATGGGCGTGAACATACCGTAATCCAGGTAGGACTTCATCCGGGCCAGGGCCGCGATCAATTCGGCGTTGCCGCAAACAAAACCCACCCGCCAGCCAGGCATGTTGTAGGTTTTCGACAGGGAGTAGGATTCCACCGCGATGTCCTTGGCGCCGGGGATCTCCAGGATGGATGGCGCCCGGTAGCCATCGAAGACAATCTCGGCATACGCGAGATCATGCACGATCCAGATCCCGTGTTCACGACAAATCCCGACAATGCTCTCGAAAAACGCCCGATCAACGCATTGCGTGGTGGGATTGCCGGGAAAATTGAGAATCAGCATCTTGGGCCGGGGCCAGCTCTCGCGAATGGCGCGCTCGAGCTCCGCAAAGAAGTCCACGTCCGCGGTCAGCGGCACGTGACGGATATCCGCGCCGGCGATAATGACGCCGTACGGGTGGATGGGGTACGCCGGATTGGGCACCAGCACCGTGTCACCGGGACCCAGGGAGGCCAAAGCCAGGTGGACCAGGCCCTCTTTCGAGCCGATGGTCACAATGGCTTCATCGTGCGGAACCAGATCGACGTCGAAGCGCTCGCCGTACCAGTTACAAATCGCACGCCGCAGCCGGGGTACGCCGCGTGACACGGAATACCGGTGGGTATCCGGTCGCTGAACCGCCTCGGTGAGCTTGTCGACGATATGCTGGGGCGTCGGTCGATCCGGATTGCCCATGCCGAAATCGACGATGTCCTCGCCGCGCGCCCGCGCTTCCGCCTTCAACTCATTGACGATGTTGAATACATACGGCGGTAAGCGTTTGATACGGGGAAAATCGGCGTCCAAGGCTGACATCTCGCGGCTGCGGACAAAGACTTATATTGTACGTACCTTTCGCCACCCATTGCTATAAGGCGATCCGACACGCCCCGACACCGTTTGAACGAAACCGGACGCCGTCGTATCGTTAGCGCTATGAAACTGACGATGGAAAGCACCGGCGAGGCTCATCGCATCCGCAGCTACGATGCGGGCTCGATCACCGTCAATGAGTCGGTGGTGACACGCACCTTGCTGCTCACGCCGGAGCAAATGTATACGGACTGGGGACCGGACGCCCTGCCCGATCTGGATACCGGCCACCTGGACAGCATCATCCGGCTGGAACCGGAGGTTGTGCTCATCGGCACCGGCCGCGAGCAGCGCTTTCCGGAACGCCGCTTGATGGCGCGAGCCATCCAGAGCGGCATCGGCATCGAGGTCATGGCAACCGAAGCCGCGTGTCGCACGTACAACGTGCTCGCGGCCGAGGAGCGCGACGTGGTTGCCATTTTGTTCATGATCGAGGCGAGCGGCAACTGACGGCGGCATCGACACCGCCAATCCGCGCTGGAAGCCAGTGACGCCGCGCCCTCCACCCTGACGCAGCGCCGGGCCGCGTCAAGGATCGAGGGCACATCCGGGTCTCCGACTCTACTCGTCCGCCGGTAGCGTCCCCTCCTCGCGCAGCGCCTCGCGCACCAGCGATTCGTAGACGCTCTCGCTGATGAGTTCCTGCCGGCGCAACTCCCGCAGTCGCTCCAGCCTCTGCTCCGTTGACGCCGGGAGTGATTCCGAACCAGGCACCTGGTCCGAGGCCCCGGACACGTCTTCTTCAGACGTATCGCTCGCCGCCGCATCCGATTCCGAATCGGCGTCAGTGTCACGTTCGCGACGGGAATCCGGTTGGCTCGCTGCGTCCCGGCGATCGGCGGCTGACCGTGCGTCCGCAGTCACGGAACGGTCCAGTGCCAGCCAGGTCCGGTGCCGGCGCTCCGAGCCCGAGTCGAAGGCACTGCGTAATACGGGCGCCTCCGCCACCGGGCCTTCGCGTGCGCCCTTCGGCAAGGTTCCAACCGAACGCTCGACGCGACCGCTGCCTCTCCCCATTCCCCGGTTATCCCCGTCTTGGAACGGAGACGCATCTACAGCGCCGGCAATGACATGAAGGTGGTCATCCCGGTGGAACAACCGGGCCGTAGTCACGCCAGGCTTCTGGAACCAGCCGGCCACCGGGCTGGTTCGGACCTGTTTCATCCGTAGAAGAACGTCCTGATCCGGGCGCGCCTCGCCCAGCGCTTCCACCAGCGGCTCACTGAGCTCGTCCAGGCTAGCGCTCTTGAACAGGGGCCGCGTTTGCTCCGGCTCCTGCCCGTTGCCTCCCTCCTCGGCTTCGCGCACCACGATATCAATACCGCTGAGCAGCGCACGGAGTTCGTCAGCACCCATGTCCACCGGGTGATCATTCTCCGAGGAGGAACCGGTGGCAGGAGCAAGCGCCACCCGGTCATCCCCGTCTTCATGGACGATCGTGACCGCATCGGAGCGCCCCTCTTCCCCGCCACGGTCACTCAGCCCAAGCGTCGTGCAGCCGGTCACGAGCAGTAAGACAAGACCCGCCGCTACGGCCCTTCCAATCGCCCATGTCGATCGTCGACTCGTATCCCGCGCCAAAATTGGCTCCCTCGTGTCGATTGATTGACTCTTACGAATGCCCAAGCGTTATAGGCGGCTGGCAGAAGCGCATCCGAACATTCCGTCTCAACTCAGCCAAGCGCGTCTCCCGAGGCCAGCCTACGAGGCCAGAAATCGCTCTCTCGCGACTGTGCCCGAGCGGCCGTGAGCACTGCAACAAAAACCCCGGATCGCAGGGATCCGGGGTTGCGCCGGCAGTCGGCCGGGTCCGGCAAGCGAGCCTCAGCACGCTCGTCGGGTCCTAGTCGAACACGGCCTCTTCCGAGAATCCTGCCCGCTCCATGTGCTCGCGAAGCTGCCGCAAGGCGTCGAGCTGTATCTGGCGAACACGCTCCCGCGTCACGCCAATGGCCCGACCCACTTCCTCAAGCGTCGCGCGCTCATGCCCCTGGAGGCCAAAGCGGCGCACCACCACGGCATGCTGCTTCTCGGTGAGCTGATTCAGCCAGCTCTCCATGTGCCGGTAGACGTCCCCCTCCTGCAAAAGGGACGACGGATCCGGATTGTTATCGTCCGGTATCGCATCCAGCAGGACCCGATCGCCCTCGCGGCCGATGGGCGTGTCCACGGATGTTGTCCCCTCGTTCAGCCCGAGCATGCGCTGAACTTCCTTGAGCGGACGGCCCATCTCGCGCGCGATCTCATCGGCGCTGGGTTCGTGATCGAGGGTATGAGCCAGACGACGAGCGGTGCGAAGACACTGGTTGATATCCTTGATCACATGGATCGGCAGGCGGATCGTCCGTGTCTGGTTCATGATGGCGCGTTCAATGGTCTGGCGGATCCACCAGGTTGCATAGGTGGAAAAGCGGAAGCCCCGCTCCGGATCGAACTTCTCGACGGCGCGAATCAGGCCAAGATTGCCCTCTTCGATCAGGTCCAGAAAGGCCATGCCGCGGTTCATATAGCGGCGGGCAATCTTGACCACCAGGCGCAGATTACTCTCGATCATGCGTTGTCGCGCTGATTCGACACCGGCCTGTGCCTGGCGTGCGAAGTACACTTCCTCTTCTGCGGACAACAGTGGCGAGTAGCCGATTTCGTTGAGATAAATCTGGGTGGGATCCTGACTTGCCGACTGGCCTTGACCCGGCTCGAACTGCGTTGGCTCGGGCGGTGCGTCCTTGTCGGCCGCTACACTGTCCAGGTCCGTGTCTTCCTCGGGGGAGGCAGGGACCTCACCGCCGTGCATGACCGCATCGCTCTCATCCTCAAGCGGCGGCGCGACCGCTTCGGGTCCCTTTCGTTTTGTCATGGCTCCCCTCCCACCAACTGCCGCCCGCACTGCAGCAAACCGTGGCACGCGGACGTGTGGAGACACCCTTTACGGGTCTTTCAATGCCACTATATGCCCCTGTCACAGGTGGCGCAATGACGCTTTGAAGCGGTCATGTCATTGTTGCAGCGCGATTTTTCCGGGAAAGGCGGGTAACGAGGAAGGCATCAAAGCCCAGTATGTCGCTGTCGGGCATGTATTGGTGGCACCGTCGGACGGCCACTGAAGAAGCAACCGGATGGCAATGACACCGCGTGCGGGCCCGCCTCGTCTTCACCCGCGGCGGCGCAAGGAACTGAGCTAAGGCGCCATATAACGCGTGGGATCGACCGGGTCGCCGCCCTGGCGCAGCTCGAAGTGCAGGCGGATCCCCGGCTCCCCGATCGCCGACCCCATCTCCGCGATCCGTTGCCCAGCGCTGACCTGCTCGCCCTCATCGACCAGCACGCGCTGGTTGTACCCGTATGCGGTGAGAAAATCGCCCGGGTGTTCCAGGATCACCAGGTTGCCGTAGCCCACCAGCCCGGAACCGCTGTAGACCACCGTGCCTTCAGCCGCTGCGCGCACGGCCTGGCCACGCTCACCGCCGATGCTGATCCCCTGCTTGCCGTCGCTGTCGCCGGCAAACGCCTTGACCACCTCGCCATCCGTAGGCCACCTCCAGTCACCGGCATCCGGATCGGGCGACGCCCCGGCTTGTTCCCCGGACTCTGACTGCCCGCTGCTCTCGCCGGATTGGCTGGTTGTCGTGCCGGCATCGGATGACGCCGCGCTCGGCTCCTGCGCCCCGGACGGCCGAGTCAGGCGCAGACGACGCCCGACCTGCAGACTTTGCGGGGACTCGATATCGTTCCAGGCGGCCAGATCCTGGTGATCCAGTCCGTAATCCCAGGCGATTCCGTACAGGGTGTCACCGCGCTGAACGCGGTAATAATCCGGGCGCGCTTCGTTGCCGGCACCGCGATCGACGACCGGCGCCAGACCGCCGGTACCGCCGCAACCCGTCACCCCTGACACTGCGATGGTGACCCCGAGAAACAAGAGCGCGTGAAACCGTTGCATGCGTCGCAGGGCCCCTCGCCAATGCCGGAAGGGCTGTACCGCCCTTTTGCGATCATTCTGCCACGGCATCGGCGCGGGCGGCTTTCCTCTCGCCCGCGTTCAGTGCATCAGCAAAAAGTAGGCGACAACCAGCGCGACAACCAACCCCCAACCGATCCAGTCCACGTAGTCGCGCAGCCAGGGTTCCACGCGCGCGCCTCCCCAGCCCACCAGGGCCGCCACCAGGAAAAACCGAGCGCCCCGGCCAACCGCGGAGGCAATCAGAAACGGTAGCAGCGGCAGCACAAGACCGCCGGCCGCCACCGTAAAGACCTTGTAGGGAACGGGCGAAAAGCCGGCCAGTAGCACGACCCAGAAACCGTAGTCCTGGAACCACTCGCGCGCCGTCGTCAACGCATCAGCGTAGCCTGCCTGGATCAACCACGGTTCGACGGACTCCAGGGCGAAATACCCAATGGCATAGCCAAACAGGCCCCCGAGCACCGAACCCAGAGTCGTCAGGGCCGCAAGATGCATGGCCCGCTGCGGTCGCGCCAGGGCCATGGGCATGAGCATGACATCCGGCGGGACCGGGAAGAATGACGATTCCGCGAAGCTGACACCGAACAGCCAGTGCGGTGCACGCCGGTGCGCCGCGAGAGCCAGGGTCCACCGGTAGAGACGCGAGAAGATACCCATTACTGAATGCCACCAACCAGGGGCACGAAATTCACCAGACCGAGACTGTAGCGCTGGAAGGTCTCTCCCTGGCGCTCGTAGCAAATCAGCTCCTGGGGTTGCCCCTGGTCACCCTCGGGGACGACAAGACGCCCGTCCGCGCCGAGCTGCTCCAGCAGTTCACGTGGTACGCCGGCAGGCGCCGCCGTCACGAGAATGCCGTCGAACGGACCTTCGCTCTGCCATGCGGTCACGCCGTCACCATGGCGCACGTGGACATTGCGGTAACCCAGCTCACGCAGTCGCCGCCGCGCCTGATCCGCCAGACGCTGGATGCGCTCGACGGTCAGGACGGTGGGCACGAGCTGCGCCAGGATTGCGGCCTGATAACCCGAGCCGCTGCCGAGCTCCAGTACCCGTTGCGGGTAACGATCAGTGACCAGGGCCTCCGTCATGCGCGCGACGATAAACGGCTGGGAGATGGTCTGACCGTCCCCGATTGGCAGCGCGGTATCCTCATACGCGCGACTGGCCAGGGCTTCATCCACGAACAGGTGCCGGGGCGTGGTGGCAATGGCGTCGAGTACGCTGCTATTGCGGATGCCTTCGCGCCGCAATCGCTCCACCAGGCGCTGGCGGGTCCGCTGGGAGGTCATGCCGATGCCGCGTCGCTCCTGATCCGAAGTCATGGATTCAGCCCCGTCACCCAGCCGCTGACCTTGTCCAGGGCTTCATAGCGCGTGAGATCCACCTGAATCGGTGTCACGGACACATACCCCCGCCGAATGGCATGAAAATCGGTTCCAGGGCCGGCGTCCTGCTCCGCCCCCGGCGGCCCGATCCAGTAAATCGGTCGATTGCGCGGGTCCGTTGAAGGGATGGAGGGTTCCGATCGATGACGCTCGCCCAAGCGGGTCGCCTCAAATCCGGCAATACGCTCCCACGGCAGATCCGGCACATTGACGTTGAGAATCGTGTCCGCCGGCAGGGGATCGCGCATGAGTCGCTCGACCAACAACGCCGCCACGCGGGCAGCCGTCTCGAAGTGCTCGGGCTCGTGGCTGGCCAGAGACACGGCGATGGCGGGCAACCCCAGGAAACGCCCTTCGGTCGCGGCCGCGACGGTGCCGCTGTAGAGTACGTCATCGCCCATGTTGGCACCGGCGTTAATACCGGACACCACCATATCCGGGTCTTGCTCAAGCAATCCTGTCACGGCCAGATGAACACAATCCGTGGGCGTACCCTCCACGCGATACCGCCGCGGACTCACCTCCACGGCCCGGATCGGCAGATCCAGGGTCAGCGAATTGCTGGCCCCGCTGCGATCCCGATCCGGGGCCACCGAGGTGATGTCACCGAGACCCGCCAGCCCGCGCGCCAGGTAATCGATTCCGGCTGCCAGATAGCCGTCATCGTTGCTCAAAAGGATGTGCATGAAGACTCCGTATTAACCCATTCGCCGCCCCGTGGAGTATACCGGGGGCGCTGCCGCCGCGAATCCACCCGCGCTGGCGATTGCTGCCAATTCACTCCACGGGCAGCGTGGCGCGAAATCAGCCTGCTAGAATACGCCATGCAGCTGCGGGAGGCCGAGGCCATGAGCCATGACGATGACCGCGACGACGATATCAGCCTGTTTCGCGCCGCCGTAGCGGACGTCCAGCGGCTCAATCACGACCAGGCGCCCAGCCAACCGCCCCGGCCGCGGCCGGTGCCGCGCCAGCGCGAGCGCGACGAGCAGCAGGTCATGCACGAACTCCTCGATGGCCCGCTGGATCCGGCCGAGATCGAGACAGGAGACGAACTAACCTTCCTGCGACCGGGACTGCAGAAGCGCGTCCTGCGCCGGCTCCGGCGCGGACATTACGCGGTCCAGGCGGAACTCGATCTGCACGGTCTGACCAAGGACGCCGCGCGAACCGCCCTGCGCGCATTCATCAACGATTGCCGCACCCGTGACCTGCGCTGCGTGCGCATTATCCACGGTAAGGGCCTGCGCTCCCACAACCGCGGCCCCGTTCTGAAGACGCTGGTCGACCGATGGCTGCGGCAGCTCGACGAGGTCATCGCGTTTGCCTCGGCCCGGCCCATGGATGGCGGCACCGGTGCCGTCTACGTCCTCCTCCGCCGCGCAGGATAATCGCTCAACCGCCGGTGTCACTCGCATCAACGCACTCGCGCATGACCGCGGTGGCGTAGGCGCCCGCTGGCAACCAGAAGCCCACGATCAGGCTGTCGCCCTGCCAGTACCAGTGCAGTTGCGCCACGGTCAGGCGCAACGCCCGTCGGGCACTATCGACACCCATTCGCTCGAGCCCCTGGCAGGCTTGCGGCCAGTAGCCCAGAACGGTTTCCTCCAGCCTTGCCGCTTCGCCGTCAGGCCGCGCTCCGGCGCGCCCGGGCAGGGGCCCGGTGGGATGGATCTCGCCCCTGACCAGGCGCATATCCCCGGCAGTCAGACTCGCCTCCGGGAACAGGCTCGCGCTGGTTGTAAACGTCAGCCTGTCACCCGGCAACGGGCGGCACCAGCTGGCGTCGTCGACACGCGCCGCCACCACACGGTTGAACAAAAACGAGCGGCCGGCCGATAGATACCACCCGCGTCGCTCTCGATTGCGCTCCCGGCGGCCGTGGAACATGCGCCAGGCGCCCGCCAGATTGCCGCCTCCCCGCCCGAAGCGCTGGGGACCGAAATAGTTCGGCACGCCGTCACGGGCGATCGCCGCCAAGCGGGCTCCCAGGGCCTGCCTGTCACCGCGGCATTGCCGCAGGGTCAGCGTAAAGCGATTGCCGCGAAGCATGCCGGTGCGCAGCTTGCGGCTGTTGCGCCCCCATTCCAGCAACTCCAGGCCGTCCGGCAGACAAGCCGGCAGGCTCACAACCCCCGGGGCGCGGACACCAAACCATTGCTCCGTGATGGCATGCCGATCCTTGAGCCCGGCCCAGGAGACATCCCGCTGCGGTCGATCGAGCGCCTGAGCCAGCCACTGCGCCACCGCCGGTGTCGTCCAGTCCTGTTTGCGAATCCGCAGCCAGAGATGCTCGCCGTCACCGTCGGGTGGCACACCCAGGTCCTCGCGCACCACGAAGTCGGCGGGCTCGCTGCGAAGCTGACCGGAAACCGGCGGCATAGCGTAGGCACGCGGCAGCCCGTACCAGGCGGCCTCCAGATCCGGGGCCGGCTCAGCCGTCATGCATCAGCAGGACCACCGCTTGCGCAGCCAGCCCCTCCTTGCGCCCGACAGCGCCTAAGCGCTCCGTTGTCGTTGCCTTGACACTGACGGCGTTGAGCTCGGCACCGAGCGTGGCCGCGATGCACTCGCGCATGGCAGGAATGGCCTCGGCCATGCGCGGCGCCTGGGCGATCACGGTCGTGTCCACATTCTGGACGCGGAATCCGCGGGCCCGGACGCGCTCGACCACGTGCGCCAACAGGTCACGGGAATCAGCACCGCGCCAGGCCGGGTCCGTATCCGGGAAATGGTGGCCGATATCCCCTTCAGCCAGGGCACCCAGCAGGGCGTCGGCCACGGCGTGCAGAAGCACATCGCCGTCCGAGTGGGCCACCAGGCCGTACTCGAACGGGAGACGGATACCGCCGACCACGACGTGATCGCCGGGGCCAAAGCGGTGCACATCGAAGCCCTGACCAATACGCAGCATCAGCGCACCGCCCCGGCCGGCGAACCCGGATGCGCCGGGGCAAGAATACCGGCTGCCAGCGTCAGATCCTCCGGCCGCGTGATCTTGAGATTGGTCGCCTCACCGGTCACCAGCAGCGGCCGGTGTCCGGCCTGCTCCATGGCTTGCGCCTCGTCGGTGACCGAGTCACCCCGCGCGCTGGCCGCATCCAGGGCATCCAGCAACGCACTCAAGGGGAACAACTGCGGGGTCTGCGCCTGCCACAGGCCGTCACGGTCCGCCGTGTTCGCGACCTGGCCGTCGGCGTCGGCTCGCTTGAGCGTATCGCGCACCGGGATCGCCAGAAGACCGCCGCTGCTGTGCCCGGGGAACACCGCAGCCACCAGATCACTCACGGCCTGCTCGGACACGCACGGTCGCACCGCATCATGAACCAGGGCCCAGTCCTGCGGTCCCGCCGGACCATCCCGCAGCATGCGCAGCGCGGCGCGCACCGAATCCGCGCGCTCGGCCCCGCCGTCCACGCGATAGACCGGGTGCCCAGCCGCCGCCGCGGGCGGCTCCCAGGACCAGTCACCGGCGGCCAGGGCAACGACGGCCCCGGCCACACGGGGATGACTCGCCACCGCGGCCAGGCTCCAGCCGATCACCGTACGGCCGCCCACGGCGAGATACTGCTTGGGGACGGCACCGCCCATCCGACGGCCCACGCCGGCGGCCGGGAGCACGGCCCAGATGCGGGGTCCGGCGCTCACGAGTCGGGTACCTGATAGAACACTACGTCGTCGCCGATCATGCCCAGCTCGCTCCGCGCCCGCTCTTCCACAGCCTCCAGGCCGTCCTTGAGATCACGCACCTCGGCCTCGAGCGTCGCATTGCGCTCACGCAGCCGGGCGTTCTCCTGTTCCTGATCCCGGATGTCCGCACGCAGCCGCCAGACTTCCGGCAAGCCGCCCTGTCCGGACCACAGCTGGGCCTGTAGAACGAGCAACAGGCCCGCCAGGACCGCAATCAGGATGCGCACGCGCTCAGTCCCGCGCCGAAACCGGTTCGGAGCCCGCCCGCAGGCGGCCCCGCATTACCAGCCCTTGAGATTGGGAAACGCGCGCCGTCCGGCGTAGACCGCACCATCACCCAGGTCCTCCTCGATGCGCAGGAGCTGGTTGTACTTGGCCACACGGTCCGACCGGCACAGCGAACCGGTCTTGATCTGCGTGGCACTGGAGGCAACGGCGAGATCGGCAATGGTCGTGTCTTCGGTTTCCCCGGAACGGTGCGACACCACGGCGGTGTAGCCCGCCCGGTCGGCCATGTCGATGGCATCCAGCGTCTCGGTCAGGGTGCCGATCTGGTTGAACTTGATCAGAATGGAGTTGGCGATACTGCGGTCGATGCCTTCCTGAAGGATGCGCGTATTGGTCACGAACAGGTCGTCTCCCACCAACTGACAGCGATCACCCAGGCGCTCGGTCAACAGCTTCCAGCCTTCCCAGTCACCCTCGTCCATGCCGTCTTCGATAGTGATGATGGGATAGCGATCCACCCAGTCCGCCAGCACCTCGACGTACTCGCTGGCACTGTAGCGCTTACCCTCGGAGGCCAACACATAGGCGCCGTTGTCGTAGAACTCCGAGCTGGCGACGTCGATGCCCAGCCAGATCTCGCTGCCCAGGGTGTAGCCGGCGCGCTTGACCGCCTCGCCGATGGTCTCCAGCGCTGCCTCGTTGGACGGCAGATCCGGGGCGAAGC
>JAWOFB010000097.1:0-2659 GCA_046482445.1 Ectothiorhodospiraceae bacterium
GGCAGCGCGATCGTCTTGCGCCTGCCTGCCAGGTTAACCGGCGCTCGCCGCCGCGGCAGGCAGGCGCAAGACGATCGCGCTGCCGCGACTAGCCCCGGATTGCAGCATCACCCTTCTGATAGCGTTTGGCTTCCGCTTTCAGGCGCTCTTCCAGGGTGCTCAAATCCGCCTCGGCGGGTTGCGGCTGGCTCTGTTGCTCGCGTCGATCGATCTCGGCGTCGACCTGGTGGGCAAGCTGGCGCAGCGCAGTGTCGGGCCACTGCTCGCGGTTCGCGATGGCGTGGCGAAGAGTCTTCGGCATGAAGCGTTTTACCTCTTGATCTGGTTTGCAGCGCAGTCTCTCGCTTCGGGGACACGCATCCCTGCGCGAGGGAGGTGGTGACGACCGTATCCGGATGCAAGGCCTTGACGGTGCTGCGCCTGCGTTCGGGAGTGGACACTACCACCGACCGGGAGTTCCGAGCGAGACGCCCCGATTGCAGCGAGCCTAAGTAGAAACCCGGTTTGTCACTTGGCGGGTGGCCGCGTACGTTTTGTAGCGGTCATTCCAAAACAGGAGGTCAAACCATGGGTGCTCCCTATCAGACGCATCTCGAACTCAAGACGCCGGAGACCGCCGAGGGGGATGCCGCCAAGGGGCTGAAGACCGCTCAGCAGGCGCTCGGTTTCGTGCCCAACATGTACGCCGCCATGGCGAACGCCCCCGGCGTTCTCACCACCTACATGCACGGTTACGATTATTTACGCCAGCAGTCGCAGTTCAACCCCCAAGAGCAGGAGGTCGTTTTCCTGACCATCAGCGTGGCCAACGGCTGTGATTATTGCCGGGCCGCCCACGGCACCATTGCCGACAAGATGTCCCAGGTGCCCACCGAGGTGACCGACGCCATCCTTGCCGGCAAGCCGGCGCCGCACGACAAGCCGGGTGCGCTCCAGGCCTTTACGCAGACGATGTTCGATACCCGCGGCAAGCCGGAGAAGGCGGACGTCGAGAGCTTCAAGGCCGCGGGCTACAGCGAAGAGCACGTCATGGAGGTGATCCTGGCGCTGGCCGTGAAGACCCTGAGCAATTACACCAACCACATCTTCCACACCCCCGTGGACGAAGCCTTCCAGGGTCGCAGCTGAGTCTGCGCCTGGGATCCGGGGCGGCCCGCCGCGGGCCGCCCGGGTTTGCCGCCCCGCTAAGCCCCGGTAGAGTGCACGCCACAATTGCGCTTTGTAAGGGATCGCATGTCCGGGTGCCGCCTGAGCAACCTGCTCGTTTTCTTTTTGCTCCTGCCCTTGCCCGTCGCGTCCGACGAAGCACTGGTATTCGAGCCCGCGGCGATTATGGATTGGTCCACCAAGGCCTTTGCGGGCGAGACCCGGTATGAGCTGGTGACTGTTGACGGGCGCGAGGCCGTGCATGCGCAGTGTCGCGACGGCGGCGCCTCGGGCCTGATCCTGGAGCGCGAGATCGATCTCACGGAAACGCCGGTGGTCGAGTGGCAGTGGCGGGCCGGCCAGTTTCCCAATGGCGCCGACGAGACCCGCCGCGCGGGTGACGACTATGCCGCGCGCCTCTATGCCGTGGACGCCAGCCGGGTTTTGCGGTGGCGAACCCGCGCGGTGACCTACGTCTGGAGCACTCACATGGAGCGCGGTGCGGACTGGCCCAATGCGTATGTGTCCCAGGCCCATATGCTGGCGGTGCGCTCCGCGCAGTCCGCGACGACCGGGACCTGGCAGACCCAGCGTCGCAACCTGCGCGAGGATTTCCAGACGTACCACGGGCGGGACGTCGAGCGGATCGACGCGCTCGCGATCATGACCGACTGTGATGACACCGGTGAGGCCGCCGAGGCCTGGTACGGCACCATCCGCCTGCTGCCTGCCGAGTAGCGCCATGCCTGGGCAATAGTGCGCTGCGACCCACCGTCCGGAAAACTACGAATGGCTCGCCGCACGCCGGATTCGCATACTGGCGTTGCATTGACAGGACAACGACAGGAGGGCGAACGGTGACGACGAAAGGACAATGGATCGCACGCGGAGCCCTGGTGGTCGGGGTGGTCGCGCTGGCCGCCATCGGCTTCCAGTTCCGGGGCGAGCTCGACCCTGAGCTGCTGCAGCAGCGGCTGGACAACCTGGGCATGTTGGCCCCGTTTGTGTTTATGGGAACGTACGCCGTGGCAACGGTGGCGTTCCTGCCGGGACTGGTTTTCACAATCGCCGGCGGCGTGCTCTTCGGCCCGGTGCTCGGAACCGTCTACAGTCTCACCGGGGCGACCATGGGCGCCATATTGGCTTTCCTGGTGGCACGCTATGTTGCGTCCGACCTGGTGGCCCAGTATACGGGCGGGCGACTGCGCAAACTGGTCGTCGGCGTCGAGCGTGAGGGCTGGCGGTTCGTGGCCTTTACCCGGCTGGTGCCGGTATTCCCGTTCAACGTGCTGAACTACGCCCTGGGCCTGACCAAGATCGGCCTGCTGCCGTATGCCCTGGCCACGTTCGTCTGCATGGCGCCGGGCGCCTTCGCCTATGTCTGGGTCGGTCACGCCGGCGCGGAGACCATTGCGGGTGGCAAAGATAGCATTGGCTACATTCTGATCGGTTTGGGCTTGGTGGCGGCGGCGATCTTCCTGCCGCGCCTGATCAAGCGGTTCAAGTCCGATCC
>JAWOFB010000190.1:0-7918 GCA_046482445.1 Ectothiorhodospiraceae bacterium
GCTCGGGCGCTGCCAGTCGACACGCACATCACCGTCGGCGCTTTCGTAGACATGACCGCGCACCGGAATCGCAATCCCGGCATCCTCGCGCAGCGCCCAGACCCGCGCGGCGTATGCGGGATGGAACACCTCCATGACCTCGTGGAAAGGCGTCTCCAGACCCACCCGCGCGGCATTGGTGGACGCGGGAATGTGACACAGGAGATACAAGCCCTCGGCCTCGATGGCCTCCTTGAGCCGCGTCACGGTTGTTGGCGGGTCGAACTGACTGACGACGCGGAACATGGCCGCCTCCTTTGGCATTAGTTGATCTGGATGCGCGCTTCATAACGGCTGGTCTCGCCGGCACGGCTGCCCGCCAGCACGAAACCGGTCAACCGCTCGCCGGAGTGATGCTCGAGCACCATGCCGTCATCATCCGACTCGCGTTCGACCCACTCGCCGCGTTCCTCGGGAACCCAGACGGCCAAGGGATAGGACGGTGTCTTGACCGTGATCGTCCCGGCCGTCGCCTGATAGGCCACCTCGTGGCCCGCAAGATGAGCCGCCAGGACTTCTGCCTGCTCTCGCAGGGGCCGCACGTACGGCAGTAACCGGCCGTCGTGTTCGGCGCAGTCGCCCACCGCGAAAATGCAGGGATCGGATGTGCGCAGGTGCTCATCGACACGCACCCCGAGGTCCACAACCAGCCCGGCCGAGCGGGCCAACTCAACATTGGGCTGGAGTCCCAGGGCGCTGAGCACAACGTCGGCGCCGAGGGTCGTGCCGTCACTAAGATGGACCCGTACGCCGGTGCTCTCGGGATCGCGCTCCACGGCCGTGACCGTGCAGCCCGGATGCAGGGCCACGCCTTTCTGCGCAAAGGCCGAGGCCAGCCGGTCACTCACCGGCTCGGGTAACAGGCGCGGGAGCGGCCGCTCCGCCAGGTCCACGACGGTAACGGCGTGGCCCGCGCCCGAGAGGTCGTCCGCAAATTCGCAGCCGATTAACCCCGCCCCCATGATGACAACCCGCGCGGGAGCGCAGGCGTCCGTCTGCTCGCGAAAACGGCGGTAGCTTGCCAGGTCATTGACCTGCAAAACGCGCTCGGCGGCGTCGCCCGCGATCCGGGGCTGCGGTTGCCGTGCCCCGGGCGCGAGAATCAACTGCCCATACGGGATCCCGCCGCGCGGCGTAATGACGCGCTGGCGCGTACGGTCCACCGCCAGGGCGCGGGTCCGGGGCACGAGGAACACCCCCATTTCCCGGGCCTTCTGGTCGCCCGGGGCAACGATCAGGTCGTCCGGGGCGCGACCCCGAGCCGCGGCCGAGGACAACTGTGGCTTGGGATAGACGTCACCCGAGCAATGGGTTACCAGCGTCACCGTGCGTGCCGGCATCTCCGCGCGTAGCGCTTCCACGGTGGCCCAGCCAGCCATGCCGCCACCCACCACGACGATTTGATCCGGATCACCACCGCCGAGGCCGGTGCTACCGACCGCCGGTTGCCTTGGTGCTTCAGTGTCTTCCGGGGGCACAATGAGTTCGAAGTCCGCCTTCGAGACACCGCAATCAGGACATTCCCAGTCGTCGGGAATGTCCTCGTAGCGCGTGCCCGGGGGCAACCCGCCGTCCGGGTCACCCTCAGCCTCGTCGTAGATATAGCCACAGACCCTGCAGAGGTAGCGCCTGTAGGGTTGCTCGCTCATGGCGATCCTCCTCAGGTAGCGCCGAGCCGCTCCATCTCCTTGCGGAGATGCTTGATCGCGGGCGTGACGATGGCCACGAAGTAGGACTCACGGAGCTTGCGCTGGGCGGGCGCGTCGGCCAGATACCCGCGTGCCCCGGCGTGCAGCATGGCGCCCTGGGACGCGCGCAGCGCCAGCTCCGATGCGCGATGGCGCACCTGCAGCACATCGGCGAAGAACGCGTCCGAGGTATCCCCGCAGTCCGCGGCCAGGAGCTCCGACGCCTGTCGGGCGTCGTCCAGTTCCTCCGCCAGGCTCTCGGGCTGCTCGTCGAGGTAGCAATTGACGTGCCCCTGCGTCTCGCGCATGGCTTCCATGATGTCGATGCAGCCCTGGACAAGACCCAGACCCATGCCCATCTGCATGAGCACGAAACCGGCACGGATACGCGGGATCAGCGAACAGATGTCACCACTAATGACCTGCCCGTCCGGGATGAAGCAGTCGCGGAAGTGGCATGCGTAGGTGCCACTGCCCTCGAGGGCGGTAAACTCAGCGCACTGCTGCAGACTGAAACCGGGCTGGTTGCAGTAGGTCGCCGCCATGATCCGGCGCCCGGTACCCTCTTCCTCGAAGATGGCGGCGAACATGTGATTGCTGTCGAGGTTCGACACCCAGGGGAGCGTGCCGTTGGCGATATAGCCGCCATCGACCCGGCGCACCCGGATCTTGAGCGGCTCGATGGCGGCAATGTTCTTCATGCCGTTGGACAGGCCCGTGCCGCCGAGCTGGGTCCCGTCGGCGACGCCCGGCAACAGGTTGTCACGCACGGACGGGTCGTCGGCGTGCTCCAGATACCACGCCATGGTGTTGTGGCACCACGCGCAGAAGCCGGTGGACATGCACTCGCGGGAGACCGCGTCGATGACACGGATAGCACCACCGAGGTCCCGCTCACCGTCCGCCCGTTGCGAGGCCAGGTGCTGCCGGTAGCCACCCAGCGCCCCCAGCTGGTGCATGAAATCCGCCGGGTACACGCCCTGGCGATCAATGGCGACAGTCATGGGCGCCAACTTCTCGCTGACCAGGGCTTCGACCTGCTCCTCGACTGCCGGCTGCGGCACGAAACTGGCAACGGCTGACATAACAACCTCCTCAAAAGGGTATGCGGCCCGCGGCCGGGTGCCGCGGGTCGGGAAACGCTCAGGCCAGGCTGACCTTGGTCGGCACGGGGTTGCGCATGGTATTGGCCACCGGCGACCACTTGTCACTCCACTGGACCAGGTCTTCCAGCTCTTCCCGCGAGCAATCGCCGTCAATATCGAAGGTTGCCCGAATCTCGCGGAAGCCGAGTCGCTTCTCGCTGGTATCACCAACGCCCCAGACACTGCTGATGTTGATATCACCCTCGAGGTCCGCCTCCAGCTTGTAGAGCGTGATCCCCCGATACGTGGCATTGGCATGAATCCCCACTAAGAGGCAGGACGCCAGCGCCGCCAGACTCGCCTCGGACGGGTTGGGCGCATTGTTTTCCCCGAGCAGTGTCGGTGGCTCATCAATCAGATGCCCGTCCAGATCCCGGCAGTAGGTCATCATCCGGAAGATCCCCTCGCACTCGGTGTGGGACTTCAGGGTGTTGACCTTATCCGGGTCCATCTTCGCTTTGGCACCCAGGGACTTAAGCCCCTCGAGGTCAATCGGCCGTAGCGGCTGGCGCTCGCTCTCGCTCGCAGTCTGAGACATGGATGGACTCCTTATCGCGGTTGTTTGTGTGGGACATGGATCGCCATGCCACAGCACCCGCTGCATGGCCCGTGCCAGATCTGTGGTTGAACGCCATGAAACCCCGCAAGCACCCACAAAAGCGGGTTCAGGGCACCTGTCGGGGGCACTGGCCGAGCGCCCTGCACCCCAAGAAAGCACCGCTCAAAGCCGACATTGTCGACATTGTCCGTATTGATCGATCCCGCCAGTGGCGGTGTGCGGGAGCGCAGGCCGAATACTGAGCGCGTCTGTGGCGGGCGTTAGAGAGCCTGGCCCGCGTATTGCATTGCGTCATCTCAGGGTCGCGCTCCCAGTTTCATGGACCGCGACCAACAATGACGACTTAACGGAAGGCGACTATGGGTGCACCAATCAATATCAACGGGCTGAGCCATCGATTCTCGCCCCGCGGCGAGCTGGTTCTGGACAATCTCTTCCTGGATATCGGCGGCGGCGAGAACATCGCCCTGATCGGGGAGAGCGGCTGCGGCAAGTCAACACTGCTCCACATGCTCGCGGGGCTGGATCAGCCGAGCGAGGGCTGTGTCCGCGTTCACGGGCACCAGGTCGTGAGCCCGAATCCGGAGTGGAACATGATGTTCCAGCGACCGGGCCTGTTCCCCTGGCTGAACGTGCGCCAGAACGTGGCCCTGGGGCTGCAGTTCACGGGCAAGACCGCCAACTTGAATGCCCGCACGCGCGAGATGCTGGAACTCGTCGGGCTGACGGAACGGGCCGAGGCGCGCATACAGGACCTCTCCGGCGGCCAGCAGCAGCGTGTTGCGCTGGCACGCTCGCTGGCCGTCGAGCCGCAGATGATCTTGCTGGACGAGCCCTTCTCGGCGCTGGACGCGTTTACGCGGCGCAATCTCCAGCTGGAGGTCAGCAGTATCGCGCGCGACAAGGGCATCACGCTGGTGCTGGTCACGCACGATATCGACGAGGCGCTGGCCATGGGCGAGCGCGTGGTCATTATGGGCCGCAACCCCGGGACCTTCCGCAGCGTCCTCGACGTTGACCTGCCATTCCCGCGTAACCCGATGCAGCCCGCATTCCACGCGCTGCGCGAGGATCTCATGGAGCGCTTCCGTGCCTCCGTCGAGGACCCGGAACCCGAGCAATCCGCATCCGACAATTTCGCGACCACTCCCATTGATAAGGAGCCCGCTCATGTCTGAAGACCAACACCACGACTGCTGCCACGACGGAACCGACTACGTCATTGACGAGGGCCGCCGTCGCTTCATGCTCGACTCGCTCGCCGCTGGCGGGCTGGCGGCGACCATCGGTCTCCCGGCAACCATGCGCAAGGCCATGGGCAACGACGGCGTCGTCCGCATCGGTTACCTGCCCATTACCGACGCCACGCCCCTGCTGGTCGCCCATGCCAAGGGCTACTTCGAGGACGAGGGCCTGGACGTCGCCCCCCCGGAACTCATCCGGGGCTGGTCATCCCTGGTGGAGGGCTTCACCCGCGGGCGTTTCAACCTGGTCCACCTGCTCAAGCCCATCCCGATCTGGATGCGCTACAACAATGACTTCCCGGTCAACATCATGGCCTGGGCGCACGTCAACGGCTCCGCCGTCCTCCTGCGCGGCGACAGCACCGCCACCGAATTCTCCGACCTCGGCGGCACACAGATCGCGGTGCCGTACTGGTATTCCATCCACAACACGCTGTTGCAGATGTCCCTGCGTGATGCCGGGCTGGAGCCGGTGATTCAGGACCAGGACGCACCGCTCGAAGACAACCAGGTGAATCTGCTCATCCTGCCGCCACCGGACATGGCCCCAGCGCTGGCAGCGGGACGGATCGACGGTTACACGGTGGCAGAGCCGTTCAATGCCGCCGGGGAAAACCTCGCCAACGGCCGCCTGCTGCGGTTCACCGGTGATCAGTGGCAGAACCATCCGTGCTGTGTCCTGTGCATGAACGAAGAGCACGTGGCGGAGAACCCGGAGTGGACGCAGAAGGCGATGAACGCGCTGGTGCGTGCCGAGCTCTACGCCCAGAACAACAAGGAAGAGACGGCTCGCATGCTGTCCAAGGACGGCGAAGGCTACCTGCCCATGTCCGCCGATGTCGTGGTCCGGGCCATGACCAACTACGACCCGGAAAACTACGCCGAACCCGATGCCATCCGGCACGAGGACTGGGGCGTCGGCCGCATCGACTTCTCCCCCTACCCGTACCCGTCCGCGACCAAGGAACTGGTCCGCGCCATGAACGACACCCTGGTCGAAGGCGACAACACCTTCCTCGAGGACCTGGACCCGGACCATGTCGCCGAGGACCTGGTGGACGACCGGTTCGTGCGCAAGGCGCTGGAGCAATACCCCGAGGCCCATCCCGGCGGCCTGGACGGGGACAACCCCTGGGAGCGTGAGGAGACCATCAAGCTATGAGTGCCACCATGGGCCAGACAACCACTGTCACCGGTTGGCCCCTCCGCCGCTACGCGGCGGAGGCAGCCCGCCGCATCGGCTACCCGGTCCTGGGCCTGGCGCTGCTCCTGGCCGTCTGGACCCTGGGCGGTCTTGCCATCGCCAGTAATCCGCAGACCAGCTCCTTCGCCGGGTTCGCACCGTGGCATGCCCTGCCCCGGGCGTGGGAGTTGCTCGGATCTGGAACACTGCTCTCGGATATCATCCCCAGCCTCAAGCGCATCGGTCAGGGGCTGTTCTGGGCGGCGATCGTCGGGATGCCCACGGGGATCCTCATTGGCTGGCTGCCCGTTGTGTTACGCATCACGAACTTCCCGTTTCAGCTGCTGCGCATGGTCAGCCCGCTGGCATGGATGCCGGTGGCGGTACTCGCCTTTGAGTCCTGGGACGGGGCCATTATATTCCTGATCTTCATGGCGGCGGTGTGGCCCATCCTGTTCTCCACCGCCTTCGCCGTCCAGCGCATCGACCCCATGTACTTCAAGGTCGCCCGCAATTTCGGGGCATCGACGCTGTCCAGGCTCTACCGCCTCGTCCTGCCGGCCGTGGCCCCCGACATCCTCGCCGGCTTCCGCCTCGCTCTGGGTATTGCGTGGGTGGTGCTGGTGCCGGCGGAGTTCCTCGGTGTCTCCAGCGGCCTCGGGTATGCCATCAACGACGCGCGCGACATCCTCGCCTACGACCTGCTTGCCGCACTGGTACTGGTCATCGGCGTGATCGGCTACGCCCTGGATTCGGCGGTGGTCACCCTGATCCGTTATCTCGGCTGGCAGGGCTGACGCGGTGACGGATCAGCAGCTAACCCGCCCGCCTGCCACCGCCCGACCGGCGCCTGAACGGGCCTTGCCCACGGGGCCGGGCCCGTATCAAGTCCGCCGCTCGACGGCAGGAAGGGGCGGTATCGCCAATGCACGCATCGAGCGGGAGGCGGTTCTTTGAACACCAAGACGGAGGCAACCATTACCACGCCTGGCAGCTTCGACGACGCCGACCAGGAAGCCCTGGTCCTGTCCGAAGCAGCGCAGTTGCTTAACCGGGCGACGGAACCGGAAAGCAGCATTACGGCGGTGCTGCGCCTGTTGTCCCAGCTTGTCGGGTTGAACCGCGGCCGCGTCGTGCTGCCGCGCAGCAGCGATGGTCACCTGGCCATTCACTACGCCTACGGGCTGCGCGCCGAGGAAAAGGAGCGCGGCGTATACGCGCCCGGCGAGGGCATCACCGGCCAGGTGATGGCCACCGGAAGGGTGTGCGTGGTCCAGGACATCGACTCCGAGTCCGACTTCCTGTTCCGGGCGGTGGACCGCGCGACATTGCCGCCGGAGACCGTGTGTTTCATCGCCGTGCCGATCCTGCGTGACAACGAACCAGTGGGCGTACTGGGTTTTCACCGGCTTCGCAACCGCCCGCGCGCGTTCCAGGCGGACATCCGCCTGCTTCGCATTATCGCGGCCATGATTGGCCAGACGTTACGGATCGACGAGCTCATCCGCCAGCGCACGCAACACCTGGAAGATCAGAATCGGGCCCTGCGCTCTGCGCTCGAGCGCCAGACCACCCGCCACGGCATCGTCGGTGAAAGCCGAGCGATCCGGGAGGCCCTGGACCAGGCGACCCAGGTCGCGGGCAGCGACGCCACGGTCATGCTCAGCGGCGAGTCCGGCACCGGCAAGGAGAAGTTCGCACGCCTGATCCACAGCCACAGCGCCCGGGCCTCCGCCCCGTTCGTCTGCATCAACTGCGCCGCCATTCCGGAGCAACTCCTGGAAGCGGAAATCTTCGGCAACGAGCGGGGCGCCTTTACCGGGGCGGTCCGCAGCCGCTCCGGCAAGGCGGAGGCCGCGCACGGCGGGACGCTGTTCCTGGATGAAATCGGGGACATGAGCCAGGACCTGCAGGTGAAGCTGCTGCGCCTGTTGCAGGAACGCACGGTCCAGCGCGTGGGCGGCGACCGGGACATCCATGTCGACATCCGGGTCATCACGGCCACGCACAAGGACCTGCAGGAAGCGGTGAATCAGGGGACGTTCCGGCTGGACCTGTAC
>JAWOFB010000220.1:0-9944 GCA_046482445.1 Ectothiorhodospiraceae bacterium
GGCTCATACAAGCTGATGCGGGCGCGCGCGAGGATCTGCTGCCCGTTCTCCGGTCGGAAGCGCACCAGGCGGTTGCGTTGTCGGAACATTGCACAGCGAACCTGCGCCCGATCGTCCTTGAGGGTGAAATACATGTGACCGGAGGCGGGGCGTGCCAGGTTAGATACCTCGCCCTCGACCCATACCGCGGGAAAACCCTGGTCGAGAAGCTCGCGGACCTCGCGGTTGAGGCGCGCGACTGTGAGGACGGCGCGCTGTTCGGGGGCGTTGCTCGCCATGGGACAAGTCCTCCGGGGGCTGCGGCGGCGATCTACCTTTGCGCCGGTGAGACGCACTTTCTATAATGTGCGGCTATCCCGCTGTAACGGTCCGAGTCAGGTGCCCTCCCATGCGAATTGCTCAGGAAGCTCTTACCTTCGATGACGTGTTGCTGCTACCCGGCTACTCGGATGTTTTGCCGGGGGAAGCGGATCTGTCCGCGCAGCTCACCCGCGGGATCCGCCTGAGCATCCCGCTTGTCTCGGCGGCCATGGACACTGTGACCGAGGCGGGGCTGGCGATCACCCTGGCCGAGCAGGGCGGCATCGGCATCGTCCACAAAAACATGACCATCGCGCAACAGGCGGATCACGTCCACCGTGTGAAGAAGTATGAAAGCGGTGTGATCAAGGAGCCGATCACCGTCATACCGGAGATGTCCATTGCGGAAGTGCTGGACCTCACTCGCCGGCATACCATCTCCGGCGTCCCCGTCGTGGACCGAAGCGGGGCCTTGACGGGGATCGTGACCAGCCGCGATCTGCGCTTCGAGACCCGCACGGAAGCACCCGTGAGCGAGATCATGACCGGCCGGGACCGCCTTGTCACGGTGCGTGAGGGTGCTTCTCGCGAGGAAATCCTGGATCGCATGCACCACTACCGCATCGAGAAGGTGCTGGTGGTCGATGACGCCTTCCAGCTACGCGGGCTCGTGACGGTCAAAGACATCCAGAAGGCGAAGGACTATCCCAACGCCTGCAAGGACGGCTATGGCCGCCTGCGCGTTGGCGGTGCCGTGGGCACAGGCGGGGATACCGAGGAACGCATTCAGGCGCTGGCCGATGCCGGAGCCGACGTGCTGGTCGTGGATACGGCCCACGGGCACTCGCGCGGGGTGCTCAACCGCATCCGTTGGGTGAAAGAGCATTATCCGGACCTGCAACTGATTGGTGGCAATGTCGCCACTGGCGACGGCGCACGGGCTTTGGCAGATGCCGGTGTTGATGCCGTTAAAGTCGGTATTGGCCCTGGCTCGATCTGCACGACGCGCGTTGTCGCAGGCGTTGGCGTGCCGCAGATTACCGCCGTGGCGAACGCCGCGGAGGGTCTGGCGGGAACTGATGTACCAGTGATTGCTGACGGGGGCGTGCGTTTCTCGGGTGACCTGTCCAAGGCGATTGCTGCGGGCGCACACACGGTCATGATCGGTGGCCTGTTCGCCGGCACCGAGGAAGCGCCTGGAGAAGTTGAGCTCTACCAGGGCCGGTCGTACAAGGCTTACCGGGGTATGGGCTCTCTTGGTGCCATGGCCCAGGGTTCCAGTGACCGCTACTTTCAGGACCCGGCGGAAGATGTGGACAAGCTTGTGCCCGAGGGGATCGAGGGGCGCGTGCCGTACAAGGGCAGTCTCATCGCGATTGTGCATCAGTTGCTCGGCGGCCTGCGCGCGAGCATGGGCTACGTCGGCTGTCATGATATCGAAGCCATGCGCACACAGCCGTATTTCGCCCGCGTGACGAGCGCCGGTGTTCGCGAATCGCACGTTCACGACGTAACGATTACCAAGGAAGCCCCCAATTACCGGACCGACTGATCCCGCCGCCCGGGATCAATACTGCCAGCCACCCCCGCGAGAAGGGCTATGACCCGGGATATCCACGACGAACGCATTCTCATCCTGGATTTCGGTTCCCAGTATTGTCAGCTGATCGCTCGCCGCGTACGCGAGGCGGGTGTTTACTGCGAGATCCATCCCTGTGATCGCGACAGCGAGACCATCCGTGCCTTTCGCCCGGACGGGGTGATTCTCTCCGGTGGGCCGGAATCGGTGACTTTCAGCGAGACCCCGCGCATTCCCGCGGTCGTCTTCGAACTGGGTGTGCCGTTGCTCGGTATCTGCTACGGCATGCAGGCGATGGCCGCCCAGCTTGGGGGCGAGGTTGAACCGTCCTCCCACAAGGAATTTGGGTTCGCTCAGGTCCGAGCGCGTGGCCATTCGCGTCTGCTACGGGATATCGAGGACCACGCATCGCCGGAAGGCTACGGTCTGCTGGATGTGTGGATGAGCCATGGGGATCGGGTGGTGCGCGTGCCCGAGGGCTTCGTGCCGATTGCGAGCAATGACAGCGCCCCCGTTGCCGGCATGGGAGACGATGAGCGCGGCTGGTACGGGCTGCAGTTCCATCCCGAGGTAACCCATACGGTACAGGGTCAGCGGATCCTGGAGCGCTTTGTCCGCGCGATCTGCGGCTGTAGCGGGGACTGGACACCGAACAACATCATCGATGACAGTATTCAGCGCATTCGCGAACAGGTCGGTGACGGCAAGGTGCTGCTCGGGCTCTCCGGGGGCGTGGACTCCGCCGTCGTCGCGGCCATGCTTCACCGGGCCATCGGGTCGCAGCTGACCTGCGTGTTCGTGGATAACGGCTTGCTTCGCTACGGCGAGGGCGATCAGGTCATGGCGACGTTCGCCCGCCACATGGGGGTCAACGTCATCCGTGTGAACGCCGAGCAGCGTTTTATCAAGGCGCTCGGCGGCGTCACGGATCCGGAGCAGAAACGCAAGATCATCGGCAACCTGTTCATCGATGTCTTCGACGAGGAGGCCGAGAAGCTCCAGGACGTCCACTGGCTTGCCCAGGGGACCATTTACCCGGACGTGATCGAATCCGCCGGTGCCGCCACCGGCAAGGCGCAGGTGATCAAGTCTCATCACAATGTCGGCGGCTTGCCCGAGCGCATGAACCTGGCGCTGATCGAGCCGCTACGGGAATTGTTCAAGGACGAGGTGCGTCGCATCGGCGTGGAACTGGGGCTGCCTTCCGGGATGGTGTATCGCCATCCGTTTCCCGGGCCCGGCCTGGGCGTGCGCATACTGGGTGAAGTGCGCAAGGCTTACGCGGATGCGTTGCGCCGGGCGGACGCCATCTTTATCGAGGAGCTCTGGCGCCACGATCATTACAATCAGGTGAGCCAGGCGTTTGCGGTCTACATGCCCGTGAAGTCGGTGGGCGTCACGGGTGACGGGCGACGCTACGAGCACGTCATCGCCCTGCGCGCAGTGGAAACCATCGACTTCATGACGGCCCGCTGGGCCCATCTGCCGTATGACTTCCTGGATCATGTCAGCCGGCGCATCATCAACGAGATTGAAGGCATCTCCCGCGTTGTCTACGACATTTCGGGGAAACCGCCGGCGACCATCGAGTGGGAGTAACCGGTGGCCACTGGCGTGGATGCGGGCTGTAGTCAGCGTGAGACGCTGGATCGCGTCTGGATGCAGCGCGCCATGACGCTTGCCCGGCACGCCGGCGATGCCGGGGAGGTTCCGGTCGGCGCGGTTCTGGTGCGCGACGGTGCGGCCCTGGCGGAGGGCTGGAATCACCCGATCGGCGGTGCCGATCCCACGCAGCATGCCGAGATTCACGCGCTGCGGGCGGCCGCTGAACGCGCCGGCAACTACCGCCTGACCGGTTCCACCCTGTACGTCACGCTGGAACCCTGTGTCATGTGCGTTGGTGCCTTGATTCACGCCCGGGTGCAACGACTTGTCTACGCCGCCGCGGAACCGCGTACGGGTGCCGTGGTCAGTGCCTTCCGCCTGCTCGACCCCGGCCTGCACAACCATACCGTTGACTGGGCTTCGGGCGTACTCGCCGACGACAGTGCCGCGCTGCTGCGGGCCTTTTTTCGTGATCGTCGGTCGCCGCGTGATGCGGGTGACCAGGATTCGTGATCAGTACAGCGCGCGGAGTACGTCGGGTAGCCGCACGTGACCGGCGTCGCGCGCGGTAAACGGGCGGCGTTCCTGTGGGTTGCGTTCCGGGTCCAGCCGGAATCGGTCGGCGTCCGTGATGCGCGTGAGCAGGGCGTAGTAGCGGCGAACCCCGCGTACGTAGTGGACTGGTTCCTCGCCGCGAGCCTGGCCGTGCCGCGTTTTCGTATACCACTCCGGATCGGAAAGCAAGGGCAGGTGGCGCCGCACATCGACCCAGCGGTCCGGGTTGCCGCCCTGGGTTTCGGTGATGGTACGGGCGTCTTCCAGATGACCGGGGCCTACGTTGTAGGCGGCCAGGGCGAGCCAGCGCCGGTCCGGCATAGTAATCTGTTCCGGTAGTCGGTCGAGCATCCAGCGGAAGAACTGGGCGCCACCGACGATCGCCTGGTCGGGCACGAGCCGATCACTGACGCCAACCCGCTCAGCCGTCTTCTGCGTGAGCATCATCAGCCCGCGGACGCCTGTATGGGAAACCGCATCGGGTTCCCAGTGGGACTCCTGATAGCTGATTGCGGCGAGCAGCCGCCAGTCGATGCCGTATTCCTCACCGGCTTGCTGGAACATATCCCGGTAGCGTGGCAAGCGCTCGGTGACATGGCGCAGGAATGTACGAGCGCCAACGTAATCAAAGCCGCTGAGATAGCCGTAGTAGCGTTCGCGGATGCTGGCCAGGGTGCCATCTTCGCGGATGGTCTCCAGGAAATCGACGACCTCCCCGTAGAGGCTGTCATCACCATCGCGTCGCACGGCCCACGCGAGCTGCTGGGGTTCGTTAAACGTGAAGGCGACGCGTAGCTCCGGGTAGTAGCTCTGGTTCAGGGCAAGTTCGTTGGAGTCGACAATGGTGTAGTCGAGATTCCCGGTCCAGACACCGTAGAGTAACTCCCGGGTCGTTGCGTCCGGATGGATGTCCCAGGTATCCGGCAAGGCGCCATCCGCGAGTACACGGAGTCGATCGGCGCCCTGGCTGCTGGCGGCGACCCGGATTCGGGCCTCGTCGGCTCGGGCTAGCTCGCCTGGATTCTCCGGAAACGCTTCGCCGCGGTGATACACCAGATGTTGGTCTACCTGCGCGTAACGCGGCGTAAAGCGGAAGTGATCGCGGCGTTCGGCGCTGATGCTGAGCGCGCCGGCGGCGATATGGGCCCTTCGGGATGCCAGGGCCTGGTACATCTCCGTACGGCTCTCGGCCACGATGAGGCGGAGATCGACGCCGAGTCGGTCAGCCAGGCGACTGGCCATGTCGTAATCCATTCCCGCCGGACCGTCGTCCGTTCGATATAGCGTGGTCGGGCCGAGGCGGGTGGCAACAATCAGAACGCCGTCGGAGCGTATTTCTTCCAGCAGGCTTGGTTGCCGCAAGTAGCCGGATACGGCCATCGCTACCAGCGCGAGACCCGCTGCGGCAATCAGGGCACGCAGGACATGATGTGCCATTCGGGCTCCGTTGGAGTCGCACGGCCACGTATTGTACACTCTCTGGCCCGTCGTCGCGGAAGACGGCGGTCGCGGAGAGGTGCCGGAGCGGTCGAACGGGGCGCACTCGAAATGCGTTGGCCCGCAAGGGCCCGGGGGTTCGAATCCCTCCCTCTCCGCCATTTTTCCCCGAGCGGTGCCGCAGGTACCGCTCGGGGAAAAATCTTTGGACACGGGGGATTCGGAACCCCCGGATCAACAATCGGTTCGACCGCGAGCGAAGCGAGCAGTGCGTTGCCGCGCAAGCGGCAATGACCCGATGGGCGCGGCGTGTCAGCTCCGGGCAATCCCTCCCGTTTCGCCAGTTTCCCCCAGGCACTTCCGCACGTACCGTCCGGTCAAGTACTGCAGAGGTGAGTCAATCCACGAGCGCGTCTTCGGCTGCGAACGGCTCGGGTGGTTGCGCCAGTGCCTCACTGTCGAGGCTCTCGTAGACGACTCGGCGTGCCTGCTCGTCTTGCTGATAGCCGTTCTGCCCACTGGAAAGCCGTTCGTTGAGCTGTCCAAGAACGGTGCGCGCATACTCCCCGCGGCCGGTGGCGGTGTCCGCCAGTTCTCGGCGTGGTAGTGTACTCGCGAGGAGTATGCCGATCCGCAGGCGTAGCAACGCGGTGGGACCGTGCAGGCTCTGCTGCCCCCGTTCCAGGCGTGCCGGATCCAGTCCTAGCTGGCGGATCAACATCTCGCGCTCGCGCACCACAGACTCCTGACGGCGGGCTTGTTGCAGTGTGCGAGCCTGCTGGTCGCGGGTGCGTTTCAGTTCCGAGCTCAACTCTCCCTGGCGCCGCAGGGCCTGCGCGTGGTCCATTTCCACGCGTTGGAGTTGGCGCTCGTGCTGCTGTTCGCGGCTCACACTCCAGGTCAGCACGATGATCAGGCTAACCAACAAGAGTCCGGCCGTGATGGCGAAGAAGATGGTAAGAGCAGTCATGGCGGCTCCCCGTGGAACGTATGGCAACCGCTGCCTACCGTTTACAGCAACACCTGACCAGAGGATAGCGAGCGCAGGGTGGGCCGGCTGCGACACGGTTCACGCTGCGTGGCACCCCATCCCGACGCCAACTGCTGGAGGGAATCCATCATGGTGCCAACGCGTATTACGAATGTCCCGGTGAACCTGGTCACAGGGTTCCTGGGCGTGGGTAAGAGCACCGCAGTCCGGGCCTTGCTCGAGCAGGCTCCGGCGGATGAACGCTGGGCTGTCCTCGTCAACGAGTTCGGCGAGGTCGCCGTGGACCAGGCCGCCGTACCCGCTGACGGTGGTGGCGCCGCCATCCGGGAACTGCCCGGTGGCTGCCTTTGCTGCACGCTGGGGGCGCCGCTGCGCGCCACACTTGTCCAGCTATTGCGCCAGGTGCGACCGGATCGCTTGCTAATCGAGCCCACGGGTCTGGGTCATCCCGCGCGGGTGCTTGATCTACTGCGGGAGCCGGGCCTGGCGGAGGCACTGGATGTCAGTGCCACAGTGTGTCTGGTGGACCCGCGGCGCCTGGAGGAGCCCGCTGTCACGGAACATTCCGTCTTCCGGGATCAGGTGGAGCTGGCTGACGTCCTCGTGGCGAGCAAAGCGGATCTGTGCACGCCCGGGCAAGTGCAGTTCTTTCGTGACTGGGCGGGATCCATGTTCCCGCCCAAGGCGCATGTAGCCGTCACGGAGCATGGCAAACTGGATCCCGCCTGGCTGGATGTGCGCCCGGATCCGGATCGCCAGGCACTGTTCCCGGAGGCCCATGCGGCCCGTGCCCACGACCACGAACATGAACACGACGATCATGACCATGATCATGACGCGGCGGCATTGGCAGAACCCGGACCGGCCGCGCCTGTGCGTCGCGTGAACCAGGGTGACGGCTTTGAGGCCTGCGGCTGGATCTTTCACCCCACGGACACCTTTGACCTGGACACCGTGGCCGAGACCCTGCGCGGCATCCCGGCAGAGCGGGTCAAGGGTGTATTCCGGTGTGCTGGCGACGAGTGGCTATTGTTCGATCGCGCGGAAGGGGCCCTGTCCGTGCGGCCGGTGGCCTGGCGTACGGACAGTCGCCTGGAGTGCCTCGCTACGGCGGGGGCGGCGCCGGACTGGGACGCCCTCGAGCGGGCCTTGCTGAATGCCAGACGGCTGGACGCCTGACGCCCGTCGCCATCCAGTCAGGTGGCTCGGCAATCTCTGCGCTGAAGGGCGTACTAACCTTTAAGGAAGTCAAGCCAGGCCTCAGTGGTGATGGCGCCGCTGTGGCAAGTCGCGAGGAGGGCGGTGTAGTGACGCTACCCAACCGACGAGTAACGCAGTCCACAGCGGCGTCCATCACCACCCGAAGGGCCTCAAGGTGCGGCTCGCCGGCGGCGTTGCGCTCCCTTGACGTGCGAATAACCACGCCTGCGCTCGCGCGCCTTGCCGGCAAGCCGCACCTTGAGGCTGAGACCTGGCTTTATTTCCTTAAAGGTTAGTAAACCAACGAATACGGCGTTTGTTCCGGGGCTCCCAACGAAAGCGAGCGGGCCCGATGGGCCCGCCCGCTGACAGGGAACGGCGCCGCGGCGCCGTTCAGGAACCGCTCCTTAGAAGCTGGTGCCGAAGGCCTTCTGGTACCAGCTCTTGAACTGCTCCAGCGTGAAGTGGTGGTTCTGGGTGCCCGAGCGGGCCACCTTCAGGCTGCCCATGAGCGACGCGATCTGACCGGTGGTCTTCCAGTCCAGATCATTGAGCAGGCCGTACAGGATGCCGGCGCGGTAGGCGTCGCCACAGCCCGTGGGGTCGAGCACATCCTCGGGAGGTACGGCGTCCACGTGGATCACCTCGCCCTTGGTGTAGATGTCCGAGCCCTCGCCGCCACGCGTGACGATGAGCGCGTCCAGCCGCTTGGCGAGGTCCTCCATGCTCAGACCGGTGCGGTCCTGGACCATGCGCGACTCGTAATCGTTGACGGCCATGTAGGTGGCCTTGTCCACGAAGTCCAGCAGCTCGTCACCGTTGAACATGGGCAGGCCCTGGCCCGGATCGAAGATGAACGGGATGCCCGCCTCGGCGAACTGCCGGGCGTGGGTGACCATGCCGTCGCGGCCGTTGGGCGCGACGATGCCGACCTTACCCCCCTCGTTGGTGGGCACCGCCACCTCGTGGGCCTTGTTCATGGCGCCGGGGTGGAAGGCGGTGATCTGGTTGTCGTCCAGGTCGGTGGTGATATAGGCCTGGGCGCAGTAGAGATCGTCGTAGCGGCGCACGTAGTCCTGGGGCACGCCCCAGTCCTTCATCCACTGGGCATAGCTGCCGAAGTCCTTGCCCACGGTGGCCAGGGGCAGGCCGCGCTCGCCCAGGAGCATGAGGTTGTAGGCGATGTTGCCGGCGCAGCCGCCGTACTCCCGGCGCAGCTCATCCACCAGGAAGGCCACGTTGAGAATGTGGACCTGCTCCGGCAGGACGTGATTCTTGAACTTGTCGCGGAACACCATGATGGTGTCGAACGCGACCGAGCCGCTGATCAGTGCGGTCATTGGGACGGTCTCCCTGTTGCTGAAAAATGGGGTCGATACGAAGCACGACCCCTCTGAAGCCGCGCGATTGCACGGCGCCAGAGGGGCGTGTGCCAGTTCGGCGCAGGAGGGCGCCGGCCGTCAGCCGGCTTCGCCCTGCCACTTGAGATCGAGCTCCTTGGCGGCCTTAACCTCGTCCAGGCGCCGCACCGGCATGTTGTACGGCGCGCCCTTGACGAAGTCCTTATCCTGCCGCGCCTCTTCCCGGATGGTGACCATGGCCTGGACGAAGCCCTCCAGGTCATCGCGGGTCTCCGTCTCCGTGGGCTCGATGAGGAAGCACTCCGGCACCAGCAGCGGGAAATAGGCGGTGGGGGCGTGATACCCCAGGTCCAGGAGGCGCTTGGCGAAATCGCCAGCGGTCACGCCCAGCTCCTTGGACTCGTTCTTGAGGCTGACAATGAACTCGTGACTGGCCCGGCGCTCGGGCAGCCAGACCTGGAAACCCTCGTTCTTGAGCCGGGTCATCAGGTGGTTGGCGTTGAGCGTGGCGTACTCCGCCACCCGCGTCATGCCCTCGGCACCGAGCATGCGGGCGTACACGTAGGCACGCAGCAACACCCCGGCATTGCCCATGAACGCGGACAGCCGGCCAATGGTCTGCGGGATCTCATCCTCGCCCCGCCAGTAATAGCGGTCACCGTCCCGGCCCACCTGGGGGATGGGGATGTGTGGCACCAGCCGTTCGCTCACACCCACTGCCCCGGCACCGGGACCGCCACCGCCGTGGGGCGTGGAGAAGGTCTTGTGCAGGTTCATGTGGATGACGTCGAAGCCCATGTCGCCGGGACGCGCCTTACCCAGGATGGCGTTCAGGTTGGCGCCGTCGTAGTACAGCAACCCGCCGGCGTCGTGGATGAGCTGACTGATCTCCTGGATGTTGCGCTCGAACACGCCC
>JAWOFB010000240.1:0-6676 GCA_046482445.1 Ectothiorhodospiraceae bacterium
GCCCAGGCGAGGCGGCGGTAATACGAGGCCGTGGGGCCGCTCACCGGTGCGCCCGCGCTCCAGCCGCGGGTCAGGCCGCGGACCTTGGCCCGGGCCCAATTGGTTGCCGTGTGGCCCAGCCAGCCCAGCAGCCGGCGCCGGAAGGCGTCGGCGTCATCCGCCTCGACGGCGTGCACCAGCGGCAGGGCGTACGGGTGGCAGCGTGTGGCGCCCTGGCCGAAGATGATCAGGCTGCGGGTCATGATGTTGGCGCCCTCGACGGTGATGCCCACCGGCGCGCCGCTGTAGGCCGGACCCAGGATGTTGTTGGGGCCCTGCATCACGCCGGCGCCGGAGAACACGTCCATGCCGTCGCTGATGACCTGGCGGGCCATGTCCGTGCTGCTGGATTTGAGCAGTGCCGAGATCACCGGCGGCTGCTCGCCGTTGTCGATGGCCGAGCAGGAGTACACCCGAGCGGCCTCGAACGTGTAGGTCATGGCGGCGATGCCGGCGACCTTTTCCTGGATGCCGCTCATGCGCCCGATGGCGAAGCCGAATTGCTCGCGCACCATGGAGTACGCGCCGGTGACCGACGCCACCGTCTTCATGCCGCCCACAGCGCCGGCGGGCAGGGACACGGCGCGACCGCCAGCGAGCTGCTCCATGAGCATGCGCCAGCCTTCGCCGGCCTGGTCGCGGCCGCCGATGATGGCGTCCGGCGAGGCCACCACGTCTTCGCCTAAAATAGGCCCGTTGTAAAAGCCCTCGCCGATGGGCACGTGGTGGTCACCGGTGTGCAGCCCGGGCGTGCCCTTGTGCAGCATGATGACCGTAATGCCGGGATCGGTCCCTTTGCCCAGGAGGTTGTCCGGGTCATGCAGGCGGAAGGCCAGCGAGATCAGATTGGCCACCGGTGCCAGGGTGATATAGCGCTTGCGGAAGTTCAGCCGGATGCGCGGCTCGCCGTCGTCGCCGCGGAAGACCACGCCCTCGGCACGCAGCGAGGCCGCGTCCGAGCCGGCGGTGAGCTCCGTGAGGCCGAAGCAGGGTACGTACTCGCCCCGGGCCAGGCGCGGCAGGTAGTGCTGGCGCTGTTCCTCGGTGCCGTAATGGACCAGTAGCTCCCCGGCGCCCAGGGAGTTGGGAATGACCACGAAGGTGCCCACGGTGGAGGAATAGCTGTTGACCTTGGCCATGATCGCGGAGATGGCCAGCGTCGAGAAGCCCTTGCCGCCGTACTCCTTCGGGATGAGCAGGCCCATGAAGCCCTGCTCCTTGATGTAGGCAATGGCCTCGTCCGGCGCGCGGCGGGTGCGCAGGATCGCGTCGGTATCCAGCATTCGGCAGAGTTCTTCCGCCGGGCCGTCCAGGAACGCCTGCTCTTCCGCGGACAGTGTGCTGTACGGTTCATCCAGCAGCATCCGGAAGTTCGGGTTGCCGGAGAAGATCTGACCGTCCGCCCACACGGTTCCGGCTTCCAGCGCCTGGCGCTCAGTATCGGAGATCCGCGGCAGCAGGTTGTTACGGCGCATCCAGCGCATGAGGCTCGCGAACATGGGACTCCTCCAGGGGGCCAGACTGACCCGGTTCCGCCGGGTGCTCGACGTGTCAGGGCAGTATGGTCAAGCAGCGGCGTCGCTGCCAGGGGTGGGGCCGGTCAGTCCGGTATCAGGCGTTCCTGGTGCTCGCCCACGGCGCCGCGCAGCAGTGGTTTCAGTTCTGCTGTCGTGGCGGCCGTGCCCACGACGGCCACGGCGGTTTGCCAGCGTTCGCTGGCGCTGCGCTGGGCGAGCCATTCGCCGGCGAGCGCCGCCAGGTCACCCTCCCGGCAACCGGGCAACGGCTCGGGATGCGCGACCCGGCTGGCAACGCCGGCATCCTCCAGGGCGCCGATCGCTGCAATGGCCTCGGGCGCCACGCCCTCGATCATGAAGCGGGAGGGGCGCAGCCGGAAGGGCGCGGGGCCATCATCGAGGCCGATCAGCGCCAGGTGTACCGGCAGGCAGCGGGCGGCGAACAGCACCGCCGGCAATCCCGCCGCGTCGGCCAGCAGCACAAGCTGCCGCTCCCCCGGAGGTGTCCGAATGGGCTCACCAAAGGGCCCGTCGGTGGCGCATTCGGTGCCGCGGCTCCAGTCGGCGAACACGGCCGGCACGCGCACCGCCAGCCAGCCCTCGTCCGGCGAGGTGTCGAGCACGGCCACGGTGAGCGGCCCGTCGTTTGTCCGGATGGTAAGCCACTGACCGGGCTCCGGCGGAGGCGTCTGAGGCAGCGCCAGGCGCAGCAGCCGGCTTGCGTCGATCAGCGCCGTGTTGCCGAGGACCCGGGTCAAGCCGGTTCCGGCGCTGGCGGTTGCACGAGCCGGCCAGCCACCACGGTGGCGCGGACCCGGCCGGTGAGTTCCCAGCCGATGAAGGGTGTGTTCAGTCCGCGGCTGTGGAGCGCCTCGGGTGTGACCCACCAGGGGGCGGCCGGGTCCACCAGGCAGACATCCGCCGGCGCGCCGGGCCGCAGTGAGCCGCCCGGCAGACCCAGGAGCGCCGCGGGCCCGGCGGTAATCCGCTCCACCGCGGCGGGCAGGGACAGCAGCCCCTCGTCTTCCAGCCGCAGGGCCAGTCCCAGGAAGGTGTCCAGACCGGAGATGCCCGGCTCGGCGGCGACGAACGGCGCCGCCTTGGCGTCGGTGTCGTGGGGCTGGTGGTCCGAGCACACAGCCTGAATCGTGCCGTCGGCGAGGGCTCGTCGCAAGGCGTCGCGGTCCTCCTTGCCGCGCAGCGGCGGTTCCACCCGGCAGACACTGTTAAAGCCGCTGACGTCCATCTCCGTGAGAAACAGCTGGTGCATGGCCACGTCGGCGCTCACCGGCAGGCCCTCGGCGCGGGCCTGGGCGACCATGGCCACGCCGCTTGCCGAGGACAGCCTCGCGAAATGCACGCGGGCGCCCGTGTCCTCCACCAACGCCAGGGTGCGCGCCAGGGCCACCGTCTCCGCTGCCCGGGGGATGCCGGCGACGCCAAGGCGCGTCGCCATCCAGCCCTCGTGCATGGCGCCGCCGGCGCTGAGATCGCCGTCTCTTGGCGTAATGACCAGGGGCAGGCCCTGGGTGGTCGCGTACTCCATGGCGCGACGCAGGACCAGGGTGCTGGCCACGGGGCGCCCGCCGTCGCTGACTGCCACGCAGCCGGCGTCGCGCAGGGCCGCCATCTGGCTGAGTTCCTCGCCGGCCAGGCCGGCGGTGAGGGCGCCGAACGGCGTGAGGCGGCTGGCGTCCGCCTGCGCGGCACGGTTGCGGACCTGCTCCAGCACCGCGGTGTTATCCACCACCGGCTGGGTCGCCGGCGAAGCGCAGACCGTGGTGATGCCGCCGGCGGCTGCGGCCCGCAGCTCGCTGGCGATGTCCGCCTTGTGGCGCGCTCCCGGCTCACGCAGGTTGGCGCCCAGGTCCACCAGGCCGGGCAGGACCAGCAGGCCGTCGGCGTCCAGGGTGTCATCCGCGTGGAAGCCGTCCGGGGCCGTGTCGATCCCCGCGATCGCGCCGTCGGCCAGGAATACGTCCATGCGCCGGTCCAGCCCCTGGGCCGGGCAGATGACGCGGCCGTTGCGCAGGTGCAGCCGCGGGCTCATGTGGCCTCCACCGGGGCGCTACCGCGGCCTTCCAGACACATGGACATGACGGCCATGCGCACGGCGATGCCGTTGGTGACCTGGTTGAGAATTACCGAGTGGGAGCCGTCGGCCACGGCGGATTCGATCTCCACGCCGCGGTTGATGGGGCCGGGATGCATAATGATGGCGTCGGGTGCGGCCGCCTCCAGGCGCCGGCGGCTGATGCCGTAGAGCTGGTAGTACTCCTGCTCACTGGGCAGCAGGGCGCCACGCATGCGCTCGCGCTGGAGCCGCAGGGTGACGATGACGTCCACGTCGCGCAGGCCGGCGTCCAGGTCGTGGTAGACGTGGACGCCCAGGCGCTCCACGTCCCGCGGCAGCAGGGTGCGCGGGGCCACGACGCGAACCTCGCCGGCGCCCAGGCCGTTGAGCGCGTGGATCTCGGAACGGGCCACCCGCGAGTGCAGGATGTCGCCGACAATCGCCACCCGCAGCGGCTCGAACGCGCCCTTGTGCCGGCGGATGGTGTACATGTCCAGCATCGCCTGGGTGGGATGGGCGTGGCGGCCGTCACCGGCGTTGATCACGGCCACCTGGTCGCCCACCTGCTCGGCGATGAAGTGGGCGGCGCCGCTGTCGGCGTGGCGCACCACGAACATGTCGCACTGCATGGCTTCCAGGTTGCGCAGCGTGTCCAGCAGGCTCTCGCCCTTGGCGGTGGAGGAGCTGCCCATGTCCAGGTTGAGCACGTCCGCGGACAGGCGCTTGGCCGCCAGCTCGAAGGTGGTCCGTGTGCGGGTGCTGGCCTCGAAGAACAGGTTCATGACCGTGCGCCCGCGCAGCAGCGGTACGGTCTTGATGGATTTCTCGATGACGCCGGTGAACGAGGCGGCGGTGTCCAGAATGCGCTCGAGCTGATCCTGCGGCAGTCCCTCGGTGGTGAGGAAGTGGCGCAGGCGCCCTTGCTCGTCGAGCTGCGTGTCACGCCAAGTCATGCGCTGTCCTGCAGGGCCAGTTCCAGCGGCTCCGGACCCCGCAGCTTGACGCGCTGGCCCTGGTCCAGGGTAATGCGCTGGCCCACCGCGTCGGCCGCGATGGGCAATTCGCGCTCGCCCCGGTCCACAAGCACCGCCAGCAGCACCCGCCGCGGGCGTCCGAAGTCGAAGATCTCGTTCAGCGCCGCGCGCACTGTGCGGCCGCTGTAAAGGACATCATCCACCAGGATAACGGTGCGCTCGTCGACGGCGAACGGCAGGTTGGACGGCCGCACCTGGGGGTGGACGCCGCGGGTGCCCACGTCGTCGCGGTAGAAGCCGATGTCCAGTGTGCCCAGGGGCGTCTCCAGCCCCATGGCCTCATGCAGCGCCCGGGCCACCCACACGCCGCCGGTGTGAATCCCGATCATGGCCGGGTCCTGGATCGACTGCCGGCGCAGCCGCTCGTCCAGGGTGGTCCGCATGTGCTCGATGAGACGGGGTACCGGGGCGATGTCAGTCATTGGTCTGCGTAACGGCGTCCGCCAGCCAGGTCTCGAGAATGACGCAAGCAGCCATGCTATCAAGCCCCGGGTCCCGCCGGCGAGCGCGTTGCGGCGCGTCCTGGCGCCGCCAGCCCGCCTCCCGGGAGCTCAGGCGCTCGTCCACCATGTGCACCGGCAGGCCGAAGCGGCCGTGGATCTGGCGCGCGAAGCGCTCGGCGCCCAGGGTCACCGCGCTGGCGGTGCCGTCCGCCTGTTCCGGGCGGCCGACCACCACGGCGTCCGGTTGCCAGGCGTCGATAACAGCGCCGATGGCGTCCCAGTCCGGCGCGCCCTCGGCCGGGCAGGTGAGTGTCTCCAGCGGACGGGCGTCGCCGGTGACCGCCTGCCCCACGGCGACGCCGATGCGACGGCGGCCGTAGTCGAAGCCCAGGACGGTCACGCGTGGCCGGCGTCGGACGACAGCAGGGTCATGTCGACGCCCAGGAGTGAGGCGGCCGCCTGCCAGCGCTCCGGCGTGCTGCGGTTGAAGATGATCTCGGGATCCGCCGGGCCGTTCAGCCAGGCGTTCTGGGCCAGCTCCTGTTCCAGTTGGCCGGCTTCCCAGCCGGCGTAGCCCAGGGCGACTAGGTACCGCTCCGGCCCTTCACCCTGCGCGATCGCGGCCAGGATGTCGCGGGAGGTGGTCACGCTCACTGCGTCCGAGATGCGCAGGCTGGAATCCCAGTCACCCTCCGGGCTGTGCAGCACGAAGCCGCGCTCGCGCTGAACCGGCCCGCCCATGTAGACGGTCTCGTTGGCGATGGCGGGGCTCGCCGGCTCGATCTCCAGGTGTTCCAGCAACTCGCCGAGGCTGACCTCGGTGGGGTGGTTGATGATGATCCCCAGCCCGCCTTCGCTGTTGTGCTCGCATAGATAGGCCACCGCGTGCTGGAAGTTGGGATCCTCCAGCGTCGGCATGGCGATGAGAAAGTGATTGGTCAGGTCGGCTTGTTCCGTCATGGCTCCAGTATCCGTCAGCCCGCTAGTCCGACTCAAGGAATGAAACTGTAGCGCCCGACCGTGCCCCCGCGGGCTGGCTGGCGCCACAGCAGGTAGGGGATCCGCGCCCGAGGGCCACGGTCCGGCTATCGTGCTTCCAGTCGACCGCCGCTGACGAACTCCCAGGTGCGCGTGATCACGAGGCGATCGTTGCCGTTGAGGACGTCCTCCGGGATGTCGGGAAACGGCGCCGCCAGCTCCACGACGCGCCGCACCGCCTGGTCGAGCACTGCGTGATCCGAGCGTTCCAGGATCTCCGTTTTGATCACCTCGCCGTCGGGCGCCAGGGTGACCTCGACAATGAGCCGCCCGGTGAGGCCGCGGGCGCGGGCCTCGTCCGGGTAGTTGAGATTGCCCACCTGCTCGATCCGGTCGATCCACCCCTGCATGTAGGCGGCCGCATCGTGGGCCTTGGTGCGCGCGTTGATGCGTCGCTTGGACGGGTAGCGGGCATCCCAGTCAACGCGCTCGTTGGTGTCGGCGATATCCCGGGCTACCTGCTCGCTGGCATCGATTTCCTCGCGCTGTTGAGCACTCTCCGGCTGGGGCTCGTTGACTTCCGGCTCGGGG
>JAWOFB010000260.1:0-3092 GCA_046482445.1 Ectothiorhodospiraceae bacterium
CCCGGAGGCCAGCTCGACCTCGAGACGCTGCTCGACCGGCTGCCCGAGGTCGGCCATGTCCTCGACGGGCACGACCACCTCGAGCTCCATCGGCTTGGTGCTGCCGGCGTCGATGATGGTGCCGGGGCGGCTCCGACGACGACGGCCGCCCGCGCCCGGTCACCATCATCTACCCCGGCAGCACCTCGGCGGCCTCGCGCTCGCGCTGGGCCTGCTCTTCGGCCTCGCGTTGCCGCTGCTCCTCGCGGCGTTGTTCTTCCGCTTCCTGCTGACGTTGTTCCTCGGCGCGGCGCTCGGCCTCCGCCTGCTCCTGGGCCTGGCGCGCGGCTTCCGCCTGGCGCTGTTCCTCGGCCTCGCGTTCGCGGCGCTCCGCCGCCTGGCGAGCGCGTTCGGCATCCTCGGCGGCGCGCTCGGCGGCGGCTTCGGCTTGCCTCTCGCGCTCGATGGGCTCCATGACCGACGCCTCGTCCATGGCGACCGCGTTGATGATCTCCGGCGAGTCACGCCGCTGGACCTCCGCGGAGCCACTCCACTGCAGGCCCAGTGCGCCCAGCAGGATCACGTGCAGCAGCACGGACGCGGCCGCGTAGCGCCAGGCGGTGTGATCCAGCGGGCCCATGCGCATGGCCTAGTCGTCTTCCGGCGGGCGGGTCATCATGCCCACCTGGGGCACCCCGGCCTGCTGCAGCAGGGTCATGGTCTCCAGCACTCGCCCGTAGCGTACCGCCGCGTCCCCGCGTACCAGGACCGGCGTTTCCGGGTTGTTGCGCATGACCTTGGTTACCATGTCAGCGAGCTCGTCCTCGCTCAACGTTTCGTCCGGGTCGGCGCCGATACTCGCGCGCAGCTCGCCGTTGTCGCTCACCGTGACAATGACCGGGTCCTCGCTGTCCTGGGAGACCGGTTCCGCCTCGGCCTGGGGTAGGTCCACGTCAACGCCCTGGTAGAGCAGCGGCGCGGTGACCATGAAAATCACCAGCAGGACCAGCATCACGTCGATATACGGGACGACGTTGATCTCGGCCATGGGTTTGCGCTTGCTGCGCTGATGCCTTCGCATGGGTTGTCGGTCCTCGCCCGGCTGTCCCGCCGCTGGTTACGCGTCCTGGCTCCGGGGAGCCGGCTGCGTGTGGGCGTGACGCTGAAGAATGCTGACGAATTCCTCCATGAACGTCTCGTAGCGGCTGCACAGTCGCTCCACCGAGCTGGCGTACCGGTTGTACCCGATCACCGCCGGAATGGCGGCGAACAGCCCCAGGGCCGTGGCGATGAGCGCCTCGGCAATCCCCGGCGCTACCGTGGTCAGCGTCGCCTGCTGCTCCAGCCCCAGCGCGCGGAAGGAGTTCATGATGCCCCAGACGGTGCCGAAAAGGCCGATGTACGGACTGGTCGAGCCCACGGTGGCCAGAAACGGCAGGTGGGCCTCGAGTTCGTCCTCCTCCCGGGACAGGGAGATGCGCATGGCGCGCTGGGACGCCTCCACCTGGGCGTCGGGTGCCGCCCCCTGCTTGCGCATGCGCGAGAACTCCCGGAAACCGGCGCGGAAAATCCGCTCCATGCCGCCGTCGGCGTCCTCGTCGCTGCCGCTGCGGGCGTAGATCTCCGCCAGGTTGCCGCCGGACCAGAAGCGGTCCTCGAAGGCCTCTGCGGACTGCGACGCGGACCGCACCATGGCCCGTTTGCGGAAGATCAGTGCCCACGAGGCGACGGAGGCCAGGATCAGGATGAGCATGACCGCCTGGACCAGCAGACTGGCGTCCAGAACCAGGCGGATGATGGACATGTCACCTTGCATGTTGCATCTCCGATCGCAGCGCCCGGGGGATGGCGCAGGGGGTGAAGGTTTCGTTGATACACGCCACGGTCACCAGAGCCGTACACAGGGCCGCCATGTCCGCCTCCGGCAGCACTCGCTGGCGGAAGACGATGCTGGCGCTGCGCAGCGATGTTACCTCGCAGGTGACCCGGAGGACGTCGTCCAGCCGGGCCGGCCGGTGGAATGTCGTCTCCAGCGCGTGGACGGCGAACAACAGGCCGTGCTCGTGCCGCAGCCGGTGCTGGTCGAACCCGCCGGCACGGAGCCACTCCGTGCGCGCCCGCTCGCAAAAGCGCAGGTAACTGGCGTGATAGACCACGCCGCCGGCGTCGGTGTCCTCGTAGTATACCCGGACGGGCCAGCTGAAAGGGCTCGCGCTCACTGCATCCCTCGTATGACGCCGACGCATCCACCGCGGAGCGCCCAAGGTAAAGCGGCTGCGCCGGACCGGCAACCGCCGAGACCCTGCGGGTGTTGCCGTGCGGCGACGGCAGCGCTCGGGTTTTTCGATAAAGCTCTGACCAAGCGTTTGTTTTGCCTGTCTCCACATGGCGACAAAGCAGGCGAAACAATGGTGTCATTGCTGCCGTTCATGATCGCCCCGTGCGCTTGAAAAGCGCCGGATCGATCTGGTGGCGGTGCAGGAGCTTGTAGAACTCCGTGCGATTGCGCTGGGCCAGACGCGCCGCCTGGCTGACATTGCCGCCGGTGGTCTGCAGCAGCCGCGCCAGGTAGTCCTGCTCGAAACGCCGGCGGGCGTCGGCGAACGGCAGGATGGTCCCCGGCTCGTCGTTGAGGGCGGTCTGCACCAGGCTGTCCGGGATGACCGGCGTGGTGGCCAGGGTCACGGTCTGTTCGATGACGTTGTAGAGCTGGCGAACGTTGCCGGGCCAGGGTGCGCTCACCAGGCGCTCCATGGCCTCGGGGGCAAAGCTGCGCGCCTGCTTGTCGTACTTGCGTGCCAGGTCCTGCAGGAAATGCTCGGCCAGCGCCGGGATGTCCTCGCGCCGCTCGGCGAGGGCGGGCACGGTCATCGCCACCACGTTGAGCCGGTAGTACAGGTCCTCGCGGAACTGCCCGGATTCCATGGCCGCGTCCAGGTGGTGCTGGGTCGCCGAGATAATGCGCACATCCACCGCCTGGGAGTCCGTGGCGCCCACCGGGCGCACGCGACCTTCCTGCAGGACGCGCAGGAGTTTGACCTGCAGCGGTTGCGGCATGTCGCCGATCTCGTCCAGGAACAGCGTGCCGCCGTCGGCGGCCTGGAACAGCCCCT
>JAWOFB010000096.1:0-3389 GCA_046482445.1 Ectothiorhodospiraceae bacterium
CCGGGGGATCGCCCGCGAGAAGCTCGCCGGCTCGTGGGCGATCCCCCGGTAGCTACTGAACGCGCTGTCCGCTACCAAAGCCCGGACACCCAGACTGTCGCCGTGGCGAGCGACCGTGGTGATCGCCACCGAGCCACCCAGGCTCTGTCCTAACACCGCGAGTCGGCTGGGATCGGTATCCTCGCGGTCGCGTGCGTAGGCGATGGCCGCCTCGGCGTCCTTGTGGATACCGGCGAAGTCCGGCTCACCCTCGGAGCGGCCGAAACCCCGGTAGTCCGGCATGAAAACGTTGTACCCCCGCTCCGGCAGCCAGTGGACGGCGCCGATGTGGGTGCTCACGTTCTGGGCATTGCCATGGAGAAACAAGACGGTCCCGCTGGGGTCATCGGCCGGGAGGAACCAGCCGTGCAGCCGAACCCCGTCAGTACTGCGGAACGTCACGTCCCGGTACTCGATGTCTGCCCGCGCCGGATCCCATACGTGCTCGCGCTCGGGCCAGAAAAACGGTCGCGTGCAGCCGGTGGTGATCAGGAGCAACAGGCACAGGACAAGCAAGGCGCTGCGGCCTGCGGCCTTCGGATGCCCCAGGCCGCGTAATGGATACTGCCCGCGAGCCTGTTCCTGCCACGAAGCCACCCGGTTAGAAGTAGCCATAGAGCGTCATTCGAACGGCCGTCTGGTGTACACCGAAGTCCTGTTCCCGGCTCACACCCGCGCGCAGGGACAACGAGCGACCGAAGGCGACGGACCCCTCGGCGCCAAGGTGCCACGGCGGCTCGTCGGCGTCGGTGGACCAGCCGCTGCGGGCACTGACCCGTGCCCGTAGCCGGCGCCCCTGCCACAGGAGATCCAGCTGCGGACCCGCGATGCCGCGGACACGCTCGCGCAGCCGATCCGAGGCCCAGATGCTCGCCTGGGCACCGGCGTAGCCCCACAGGCGTTCGTCACCAAGCTGCCAGACCGCCCCGCCCCCGCCGTCGACGCCGGTCATCAACGCCCGCCCGCCGCCGGGGCGCGGGCGCTGCTCCGCGCCGGCCCGGACGCGCCATGACCAGGGGCGGAATAGCTGGTTGCGCGGGTGGAGCGATTCGATATCAATGGCCATGAACCGCTCGAGTTCCAGGCCGCGATTGTCGTCCCAGATACGGAGTTCCAGGTCGGCATAGTCGATATGGGCACCTTCCAGATAGCCCCCGGGCGGGTCCAGCGCGTCGTGGTAAGCCGGTCGCCAGTGCACACTGGCGAAGGCCTGGTCATCGCGAGCACCCCCACCGGCGCCGAGGCGCAATGTGCCGTGACCCTGGTCGGGACGCACCGATGGGGCGTCAGGATCCTCGGTGCGCGGCTGATCGGCGAGCTCGCTGCGGGCAACCAGGATCTCGCGCATGCGTTCGCGCCCGGCCTGGTCCAGCGGATCCCGCTGATGCTCATAGTGGAGATAATCGTGGGCGCTCTCCAGGACCCGTGCGTGCTCCGCCGCGGTCAGACCCTCCGTCGCCCCCGGTTCGCGTTGACCACTGGCAACGGCTTGCGTGGCGTCCATTGCTTCGCGACCCATAAGACTGAGCTGATGATCCAGTCGTGTGCGCTCAGCCGGTCGATACACTACTTCGTCCAGCACGCCTTCCCTTGCCAGCGTCTCCCGGACGGTATCCGTGGGGATTGCCCACCAGGAGAACGCGTCGGCGAGATCCAGGCCCGGGCGGGCCACATCAAGCAGACCCAGCAAGCGATACGAGCAATTCTGGTAGAAGAAGTAATAGGGAAAATCCGTGCCGCGCAGTTCCCAGGCGTGCTGCATCAGCCGGTCTACCTCGTCGGGCGCGAGATTCAGCCGGTACTCCCAAAGGTCGCGGCTCTCGGAACTGTTGTACTGCCGGACCTTTTCGTAATACGGCATGATGTTGAAACGGCCCGCGTAGCCGCCTGTCAGCCCGCGTATGGCGAACAATAGGCCGTTACTCTCGTTGGTGGCGGCGGCGTGATTGATGGCATAGGACAGCAGGCGGCTGTCGCCGGAGTCCTGGGGCGGGTCGATGCGCAGCAGCGTGTGCCCGTACATGGATGACGGGTTGCCGAGATAGGCATCGGCAAACACCAGGGTCACCTGCCCCGGTCGAATCCCCTGGAGCCACTCGCGATAGCGGCTACATGTCACTGACGGCAATGCGTCGGCGGCACGGCCCAACTGCTCCAGCAACCAGGCCCGGCGTGCCGGAAATCGGCACTGTGGGTGTTGTTCATCGTCGGCGACCTGCTCCGAGTCGCGGAAGAAAGCGCGTAACGTGGCGGCGAGTTCAGCCTCGGCGTCCTGCCAGCCCATCTCCGCGTTGAAAAAATTCGGATCACGCGTGGCACTGCGTTGTCCAGGGAGAAAGCGCCGGTCACGGAAATGAAGAAGATCGCGCCACTCCGCACGGGAAGCAAGATCGCGCTCGCGCGCCTCGGCGACCAGGTCATCCGCGTTGCCCTCGCCGGCAAAAGCGGTCGGGGCCAAAAGGACAAACAGGGATACCAGGATCGGCGGGAAAAGCAGACCGTTTCTTCGCCAACGATCAATGCGTCGGGGCATGCCGTCCGTCATCCATGGGCGAATGCTCGTGGCCGCGTCAGGGCCGACCAGCACCCGCTAGCGCTTGAGGAAGGAGCGGTGCCCCCGCGGGGCACCGCATGCGGCTCGCGCCGGTTTACACCGAGTACTCGGACAGTTCGTCGCTCTTCTGCAGAGTCTCGTTGATACCCGCCATCACGTCCTCCGCAGTAACATCACTGGAGGAGTAGATGGTGCCGTAGTTCTCCTGGAGGGCGTTATAGAAGGCCGGGCGGTCGGCTTCGTTCACTTCCAGGAGGTCGGCCAGACCTTCCAGAGATTCCCCGGAACCGGTGGACATGTCCCGCGCCAGGGCATCCATGTTCGAGCCGGTGTACATGGACAGCTTCGCCGCGGAATCAATCACGCCATCCTGCTCGCAACCCAGGGTACCCGAGGTAATGCCAAAGGTCTGGTTGCCGGATGTGCCGTTCGTGGTTACAGCCAGCACCTGCGGTGCAATACCCTGCTGCCCATCAAACACCATGGTGCCGAGGCCACAGCCGGTGCTGTCGGCATGGGCACTACCGGCATAGACGGTCGCCAGCAAAGCGGCGGTCATCAGTTTCCCTTTCATTGCCACGTCTCCTTCTTCGTTGTCCAAAAACCACATCCAAAACCGCGCCATCCCTGGCTTTTGCGTAAGCATCCATCGCCTTGTTGCCTTGATAACACAATGATGCTCCGCAGCACCAGCCGTTTGCATCAAGCCAGCTGCCCCATGCGGTCGGCCTGGACGATCTCGATCCAGTAGCCGTCGGGGTCGCGGATAAAGGCGATGCCCTTGATGGCGCCATCA
>JAWOFB010000173.1:0-15090 GCA_046482445.1 Ectothiorhodospiraceae bacterium
CGCGACGGCCGGGTCCTGGGCAAGCCCGGCTCCCACCAGCAGGCAGCCGCCCAGCTGCTGGCCGCATCCGGACAATCCGTGACGTTTCTAACCAGTGTTTGCGTCCTTGAGGCGGATACCGGCGCGGAACACAGCGACGTGGTGTCCACCGTGGTGTGGTTCCGGGAGCTGACCGACGCCATTGTGACTCGGTATCTGGACCGCGAACCGGCGCTGGATGCGGCCGGCAGCCTCTACTCCGAGGGACTGGGTATCAGCCTGTTCGAGTCTGTACAGAGCGACGACCCGACGGCGCTTGTGGGACTGCCGCTGATTCGACTCACGGCCATGTTGAATGCGCAAGGCTACGCGGTGCCTTGACGACGCCCGCAAGCCGCTGCCCCGGTGAGCCGGGGCAGCCCGAGGCGTCAGCGCAAGCCGCCCGCGCCCATGATCTCGCGCGTGACGGCCTTGCCGAAGGCGCCACCCAGACCCGAACCGAGACGCTCCAGAAGCCCGGGGCGGATGGTGTAATCGCGGATTTCCTCAACGCCCACGACCTCGCGAGCGACGTACTGAAGATTCCCCACCTCGTCCGCGAGCCCAAGCTCAATACTGCGCTCGCCGATCCAGACCTCGCCGCTGAACAGCTCGTCGTCGTCGCCGTCCAGACGATCACCGCGACCCTCCTCCACGGAGGCGATGAACTGCTCATGGATGGAGTCCAGGAGGTTCTGCACCCGTGCCACATCCTCTGGCTCCGCCTCGGAGAACGGATCCATGAGCGTCTTGTTCTCGCCGGCCGTATAGAGTCGTCGCTCGATACCCAGCCGCTCCATGGCGTCGTGAAAGCCGAAGCCATTCATCAGGACGCCGATGGAACCGACCATGGTGGACGGGTCCACAAAGATGGTGTCCGACGATACCGCCAGGTAATAGGCACCCGAGGTCAGCATATCCCCGGCCACCGTATGCAGTGGCGTCTCCGGATTCGCCTCCTTGAGCCGACGGATCTCCTGATTGATGCGGCTGGACTGCACGGGACTGCCGCCAGGGCTGTTGACCTTGAGGATGACGGCCTGAGCACCCTCGCTGTTGAAGGCGCGGCGCAGGGACTCGTTGACGGCGTCGGCGCCATTGGGTCCTCCCGGCATGATCGGTCCGTCCACCTCCACGACGGCTGCGTGGGGCCCGTCAAGCGGGTCCGCGGACCCCGGCATCCAGTCCATGGCCAGTGCCAGAACGAAGACCAGATAGCCGAGAAAGAGGCTTTTAAAAAGAATCCCCCAGCGCCGGGTGCGTCGACGCTCCCGGATCCCCTCTAGAGCCACTTCCCGGAGCGCTTCGCGCTCCCAGCGATCATCCTGCATGGTTTCATCCTATCGATTGTTGCCGTTGAGCTCACAGGCGGCTCAAAAAGCTGCCTGGAAGTGCCGGACAAGGCTGTCCGGCTGCACATCAAGCACGGAAGTACTTGATGTGGCGAAGCCGCGTACCGGCATTGACGGGACGCGGCGTTCTGAGAAAGGGTCGGACAACCCTTTTCAGCATCCTGCTCACGGATCAGTTGCGCCGCCCGGCAAGCGAGTCCAGGACGTGATCCAGCGCTTCGGGCAGGGCTGCATGGTACACGTGCTCCGCTCCGGAATCCGGAACGCGCCAGCGCAGGCTGCTGGCATGCAGGAACAAGCGCCGCAGGCCGGCGATACGCAGGCGCTCGTTCCAGTCAGCGTCGCCGTATCGTTGATCGCCGGCGACCGGATGCCCGACGTGTGCGGCATGCACACGAATCTGGTGGGTCCGCCCGGTTTCGATGCTCACTTCGGCCAGTGTTGCGTCCTTGAACACCTGGGAACGCCGGAAGACACTGCGGGCATGCTGCCCGGAGTCGCTGACCGCGACCGTGCGTTCTCCTTGCCGCCGCGCGCCGCGATCAAGACGTGCCTCCACGGGCAGCGGGTGCTTGGGCAACCGACCCTGGACCAGCGCCAGATAACGCTTCTCCATGCCTCCCTCCCGGAGGACCGCGTGGAGGCGGCGGAGTTCGCTGCGCTTTTTCGCGATCACGAGACAGCCGCTGGTTTCACGGTCAAGTCGGTGCACCAACTCCAGTTCCGGCGCCTGCGGGCGCAGCGCTTTCAAGACCTCGATGGCACCCCAGCGTATCCCGCTACCCCCGTGTACTGCGACCCCGGAAGGCTTGTTCAGGATCAGTAACCGCTTATCCTCGTGAATAATCCCCTGCTCGAGTGCCGCCCGCAGGCCTGCCGGGGGCGCTTCCGGGGTCTCGGGGTCCGCGCTTGGCAGGCGCACCGGCGGGATCCGGACACGGTCCCCGGGTGCCAGGCGCGCGCCCGAGCGCACGCGGCCACCGTTCACCCGAACCTCGCCCCGTCGCAGCAGGCGCTGAACGCGACTGCGCGGCAACCCCGGGAGCTCGCCGAGCAGGAATTTGTCGATGCGCTGGCCGGCCGTCTCGCGGGTCACGTCAACATGGCGAACACCGGGGCCTCGATTGGCATTGTTGTCATCGTGGCGAGTATTGGTCATTCGTTCCTCAGACCGCGCCACACGCCGCTCGGCGTTTGATGCCTATGCCCTGCACTGCTATATTCATGGGATTCCTGAGGGTTTCCAACACTACCAACGTTGCCCCGGGTTAACGGTAGGTTTCCGGGCATCCGCACAAGCGGCTGCCCGATCAATTGCAGGTTCCATGGTGGCGCGCCCCGGCGTGATCCGCCCACAGAGAATCGCTCCTATGGCTTCATTCGGACTGCTCACGCAGCCACTGGTTCTAGCGCGCCTTGCGATCCTGTTCGCGAGGCCGTCGATCCGGTCGTGCGCGCCCGCTCGCGGTGCCGCGCAGCAACGGATCATAACCGGAAGCGTGACCCAGCCGGAAGCCACGGTCGAGCGCCGGAGATACGAGCCTTATGAAAAGAATGCTGATCAATGCAACCCAGCCGGAAGAACTCCGGGTGGCGATGGTCGATGGGCAAAAGCTCTACGACCTCGATATCGAGACGCCGACGCGGGAACAGAAAAAGGACAACATCTACAAGGGGCGCATCACCCGGGTCGAGCCCAGCCTCGAGGCCGCGTTTGTTCAGTACGGGGCTGAACGCCACGGCTTCCTGCCGTTCAAGGAAATCGCGCGCAGCTACTACCAGGAAGGCGCTGACAGCGACGGCGGTCGCGCCAGCATCAAGGACGCGATCAAGGAAGGTCAGGAAGTCGTTGTCCAGGTTCAGAAAGAGGAGCGCGGCAACAAGGGCGCCGCGCTGACCACGTACGTCAGCCTCCCCGGCCGTTATCTCGTCCTCATGCCCAACAACCCGCGTGGCGGCGGGGTCTCCCGACGCATCGAGGGCGAAGAGCGCGACGAGATCCGGGAAGCGCTGCGGCAGTTGCCGATCCCGGAAGGCATGGGCCTGATCGCCCGCACCGCCGGTGTCGGCCACAGCGTCGAAGAACTGCAGTGGGACCTGGATTATCTGCTCCATCTCTGGGAGATGATCAACACGGCCGCCAACGAGCGTGCGGCACCGTTCCTGATCTATCAGGAGAGCAACGTCATCATCCGGGCGTTGCGCGACTACCTCAGTCACGATACCGGCGAGATCCTGATCGACGACCCGGACGTCCATGCCCGAGCCCAGGATTTTGTCGGCAAGGTCATGCCCCACTTCGCTGACCGGCTCAAGCTCTACGAGGACAGTGTGCCGCTATTCACGCGGTATCAGATCGAGAGCCAGATCGAGTCCGCGTTCGAGCGCCAGGTGCAGTTGCCCTCCGGCGGTGCCATCGTACTGGATCACACGGAAGCCCTGATCTCCATCGATATCAACTCGGCCCGGGCCACCAAGGGCAGCGATATCGAGGAAACCGCGCTCAACACGAACCTTGAAGCGGCGGACGAAATCGCCCGTCAGTTGCGGATCCGCGATCTGGGCGGTTTGATTGTCATCGACTTCATCGACATGGGCCCGAACCGGAACCAGCGTGAGGTCGAGCAACGGCTGCGCGACGCAGTCAAGGCGGATCGTGCCCGCGTCCAGGTCGGACGCATCTCGCGGTTCGGCCTGCTGGAGATGTCGCGCCAGCGCCTGCGGACGTCGCTTGGCGAGACGAGCCACGAAGTCTGCACCCGTTGCAACGGCCAGGGGACCGTCCGTGGCGTCGAATCACTGGCCTTGTCCATCCTGCGCCTGATTGAAGAGGAGGCGATGAAGGACAAGACCGCGAAGGTGCTCGCGCAACTGCCGGTGAACGTCGCCACCTATCTGCTCAACGAAAAACGCGAGGCGCTGGGTCTGATCGAGAAGCGCCACGGCGTGCATGCGATCCTGGTGCCAAACCGCAGCCTGGAGAGTCAGGACTACAGCGTGGAGCGGGTCCGTGGTGACGACACCACCGCGGATGACACCAGTTACCGCCTGGCCGCGCCGGATCGCGACCTCTCCACACCGGCCAGCCTGCAGAATCGCCGGCGCTCCGAGGAGCCGGCGGTGCAGCCGGTCCAGCAAAGCACGCCGCCGACGCCCAGCGCCGAGCCAGCAGCTTCGTCGGAAGCCACGTCCTCGTCATCGCAGGCCTCCCCTTCGCCATCGCAGCCTGCCGGCGTGCGCAGCGAAGCCGAGCGCAGTCCGCGCCTCGCGGGAATGTTCCGCTGGCTGTCGTCGGTGTTTACCGGGGATAGTCCCACCGTGGCCGGGACAACCAACGAAACGGCGCAGGGAGCGGACCAGGCACCATCATCGTCCGACAGTTCAAAAGAAACCGAAGCGCGCTCCGGTAGCGGGTCGGCTCAGAAAAGCCGACGTTCCTCCGGTGGCCGGAACCGGCGCGGCGGGCGATCACGGGGCAGCGACCGTGCAGGCAGCGACAAGTCCGAGTCCGGCGGTTCATCCGGCAAGGAGGCTAAGGCAGCCAACCGGTCGCCGGAGAAAGCCGCGAACAAACCGGCTCCGGATGCCTCGACCGCCTCGTCCGGGAACACGGGCGAGGCGACCCCGGCGGTCGATTCGACGTCCGAAGGCAGCGCGAGCGCGGAAGAAGCCGGGCGGACTGGGCGCAGCCGTCGCGGCCGCCGCGGTGGGCGGCGGCGCCGTCGCGGTAGCGCTACCGGCGGTGACGGCGACGCCGGGCAGGACGCCCAGACAAATGATACGAGTCATCCGGTCGAGGGCGCCTCGAGCACCGCACCCGCCATGGCTGAGGCGACCGAATCCCCTGCGGCGGATCAATCGGACGCCGACGCCGAGGCGAAGCCGAGTGATCACGCCTCCGGTGGCGAGGGAGACGGTGATGGTCGGCGGCCGCGGCGGCGCAGCAACCGTGGTCGCAAGCGTTCGTCGTCATCCCAGCAGAACACGGGCGACGCCAAGGCGGCCGACGAGGAGCCGTCACGGAACAGTCAGGATGGCGGCGCCGGGGAAGACGTCCCGGATGAGGCGCCCCCCGCATCCGGCGATGGTGCTACAACGCCGCGCTCGGCCACGAACGGGCAGCGGGATCCACGGCAGCGCGACGGCCGCCCGCGCATTCCCGCGCAACCGAAACCGGACTCCCAGGCTGGCACCGAGGCGCCGCAACCGGCTGCCACCGGAATCGGGGCTGACGCGGCCGCGGAAGAGAGTCACGGGCCGGAAGCCACGCAGGTGGGCCAGGAGACCGAAGAGTCAGGCGCGAAGACGCCCAACGGCGCCACGATGGCTCCCGCCGCCGAGTCCCGCGAAGACACGGCTGGCGGCACGGCAGACGACGAGGCCGAAACCAAGGCCGAGCAACACCACTCATAGGGCGAGCGCCCGAGCCCAAGCGGGGGACACGGATGGTCCCCGGCTTCGCCCTCTCAACCGTTGATTCGTGACGTCGGCGCAGGCGCGGTCACTGCCCCTTTTGCAGGTGCCCAATCAGCCCCGTGGTGGCGTTTTCAATCAGTTCAAAGACGCGTTCAAAGCCCTGATCGCCGCCGTAGTACGGGTCCGGGACCTCGCGCACTGCGGGATCGCGCGCAAAATCCATGAACAAGTGCACCTTGGCCCGGTGTTCAGCCGGCGCCTCGGCGAGCAGGATATCCAGGTTGTCCTGGTCCATGGCCAGGATGTAATCGAAATACGCGAAATCCGATAGCGTGAACTGGCGCGCGCGCAGGTCACTGATGTCGATACCGCGTTGCCGCGCGGCGGCCTGGGAACGTCGGTCCGGTGCACTGCCCACGTGGAACCCGTGGGTTCCCACGGAATCGGTCTCCACGCGATCGTGCAGTCCGAGTTCCTGCAGGCGCTGGCGAAACACACCCTCCGCCGTCGGCGAGCGACAGATATTCCCCGTGCACACGAACAGCACGCGGGTCAGTCCCGTGTCAGCCACGATGAAAATCCTCCAAGCGTCATTGATTGACAGGTGAATACAAGCGGGCAGTGACTCGTTCCACGTCCTCGGGCGTATCCACGCCCGGGCCGGCATCGCCGTGGACCTCACCGGCATGGATGGCCAGGTCGTGCCACAGCACGCGCAGCTGCTCCAGGGACTCCACCTGCTCCAGCGGCGACGACGCGAGCTCGGGGTAGGCCTTGAGAAAACCGCTGCGATAGGCATAGATGCCGAGATGCCGCCACCACCCGCTCCATGGAGCGGATGGGTCGCCGCCGTGATCCCGGTCCCAGGGAATCGGCGCACGGCTGAAATACAATGCGTGGTCACTGGCGCTGCGCACGCATTTAACGACGTTCGGGTCGTGCAGCTCGCCCTCGCCTAGCGGGGTGACCAGTGTCGCCATCGGTGTCCCCGGGTGCTGCGCGAGGTTGGCTGCTACCGTGCTGACGAAAACCGGCGGTATGAACGGTTCGTCCCCCTGGAGATTCACCACCACCCTGTCGTCTGGCCACTGCTGGCGCCGACAAACCTCGGCGAGGCGCTCCGTACCCGACGTATGATCCGGATCCGTCATGACAGCCCCAATGCCGAACCCCTCGCAGGCCGCCCGGATGCGTTCATCGTCCGTCGCCACAATGACGTGATCGGCGCCGCTCTCCAGGGCGCGCTCGACCACATGGCGAATCATGGGCCAAGCACCGATGGGGGCCAGTGGCTTCCCTGGGAACCGGGACGACCCGTAACGGGCCGGGATAATCACATCGAAGGCCATTGGCTCAGCCCCCTGGCGTTACCGTGCGGAAACGCTCCAGCGCACCACGCACGCGCGCCTTGAGCGCGCGCTCCGTTTCTCCGGTGAGCACGGTTTGCGCCGGCACTGACCAGTGTTGTTCGCCCGCGAACCCGCGGCACTTCACGGCATCCTTCTCGGTCATGAGCACCGGCAAGTCGTCATCGAACGCGATATCCTTGTGCGTGAACGCGTGATGATCGGCAAAGGGGTGCTGGATCACCTCGATGCGGAACCGTCCGAGAGCCGTGAAGAATCGCCCCGGGTTTCCGATGCCGGCTACCGCATGGGCCTGGTCGTCGGCGAATTCACTGAGCTCGCGCACCCCGTCATTCACCATGTTGTGCGCGGTCTTGAGCCGCAGCGTGAAATAGTAGGGGGTCAGCCAGGATGGCCCGCCATTGGCGACAAGCAGGTCCACCCGTCGCAGTCGGCGCCGCGACTCACGCAACGGACCGGCCGGTAGACAGTGGCCATTGCCGAGTCCGCGCGCGGCATCGATAACCACGATCTCCAGATCGCGGTACATGCGGTAGTGCTGCAGCCCGTCATCCGAGACGACCACGTTACAGCCCAGCGTATCCAGCGCCGTTCGGGCCGCTTCGACGCGATCCGGACTGGCGACCACCGGGCAGCCACTGCGCTCGGCGAGCAATACGGGCTCGTCCCCGACCTCGAACGGGTTGCTGTCCGCCCGGACCACTTGCGGCCACTCACGGTTCTGGCCACCGTAGCCCCGCGTGATAATCCCGGGCGACCAGCCCAACGAGCGCAGATAACGCGCCAGCCAGAGGACCAGGGGGGTCTTGCCGGTACCCCCGACGAAAATGTTCCCCACCACCAATACCGGCGCGCCAACGGCGTGGCGCCGCAACAAGCCGGTGCGATACGCCAGCCGCCGCAGATCGATGGCGCAGCGATACACCCAGGACAGCGGCAAAAGCGCCAGCGAGCGCCCGGTGTTGTGAAGCCAGAAATCGGGAAATCCGGTCATTGCATTGGTGCCCCGTGGCCTGTTTGGCGGTGCGCCGACTGCTTCGGGCACACCCGACAAACGGTGCACCCAACCAGTGGCTTGCGGCCTTCGAATCGGCCGGCTTGTCTACACCGTATGCCTCTTCCAGCCGGCGCGCACGCCCGGCTCGGTTGTTCCCTTACCGGTCCGCCAGAATCCGTCTCGGGTGGCTCGCGGTCTGGTTAGTCGTCTTCCGGAACCGTGGCGATGGAAACTTTCTCGATACCGGCCTGGCCAGCGGCGTCCAGAGCGGTGACAAGCGACTGATGCGGCGTTCGGCCGTCGCCTCGGATGACCAGCGATACGCCGCCGCCGCGCTCGCTCATGACCTGCTCCATGGCACGCCGGAGGGTACTGCGCTGCTGGTTCGCCAGACTGCTGCCATTGAGGTGGTAGTCGCCTTCCTGATTGATCACCAGTTCCACCGGATCGCCCGTTCGCTGGGTCGGCTCCCGGGAGGTCTCGGGCAGGGAGATATCCAGATCGGCCTCGTTAAGGAATGTCGTGCTCACCATGAAAAAGATGAGCATCAGGAAGACGACATCGATGAGTGGCGTCAGGTTGATCTCCGGCTCTTCGCGCCGGCCGCGGCGGAAGTTCACGCCCCACCTCCCCCGGACGTCTCGATGCTGCCGCGCTCGCGCTGCCCCTGGATGACCTCGACCAGTTTCATTGCCTCCTGCTCCATGGCAATCAGGTGGTTATCCACCAACCCCCGGAAATAGCGATACGCCATCAGGGAGGGGATGGCGACCATGAGACCCGCCGCGGTGGTCAGCAGTGCCTCGGAGATCCCTCCCGCCAAGGCCGACGCATTGCCAACGCCCTGCTGGGTGATGGTCGTAAAGACGCGAATCATGCCGATGACGGTGCCGAGCAGGCCGAGCAGCGGGGTAATGGAGGCAATCGTCCCCAGGGTATTGAGAAAACGCTCGAGGTTCTGGGCCTCGTGCCGGCCGGCATCCTCGATGGCTTCCATCATGATCTGGCGGCTGTTGCGCATATTGGTCAGTCCTGCGGCCAGAACCCGCCCCAGTGACGACCCCTGGCGCAGTCGGCGCAACTGCTGCGCGTCCAGCGTGCCCGACTTCACCTGGTGCCAAACCTGCCCGACGAGGCGCGGTGGTCGTACCCGCCGCGTCTGCAGTGCCCAGATGCGTTCACCGATGATGGCAAGGGCGAGGATGGAACACAGGATGATCGGAACCATCACCCAGCCGCCTGCCGAGATCAACTCCAGCACGGTTTTTCTCTCCTGAAAGGTTGTACCGGCGCACCCGTGCGCAACGCCGGCATGGTACTCACCTTTCCGCAGGTAAGGCCAGAACTCCGCCATGAGCGACCGCTTGCCGGCAGAAACCCGCATTCGCCGGCCGGACGTTCCACCAGCCCCCGGCAGCGCGCGCGGTGCGCACGGTAACGGACTCGCCGAAGGTCAAGTCGATGGCGCCGACAGCGCCGGTGGTCACCACCGCCGCCCCGCCGGCGCACAGACGCCGTACGGCCGCCTCGTGGGGCAAGTCGTAGCGGTTGTCGCGGTCCACCGGGGCAATCGCAAGTCGCGGCGACAGGGCCCTCACCAGCGGTCTGGTGACAGCATCCTCGTGGCCGCCGGCCGGCAGTACGACCACATCCACCGCCGGGGCGCGCTGCCAGCGCGGGGCATCGCCGGGCTCGATGCCCGTGGCGAACAGGATCCGCTGATCGGCAGCACGCACGAGGAGCGCGCAGGCATCGACCCCAAGGGCGTCATCGAGGAACCGAAACTGGACACCACCGGACTGCCATCGCTTCGGCGAACCGCAGGCGGATCCCGACTGGGTGTCGAAGCGGCGCACTGCTGGTGGTAGCGCCTCGGTGCCACCACGATATCCGGCGCGATCCCGCGTGAGCACCAGATTGTCGATGTTGCCGGGGCGGTACTGGTCCAGATAGGCGGCCAACACGCGCCCGCTCGGCCCGGTGTCGATCACCGTCACCCCGTCCGCAGTCGCTATCAGACTGGCGTGGCCGTAGCCCACGTCGAAGACGGTGACGCGCGCACTCCCCGACGGTGGACCCGGCATGCCCCCCGCCAGGGCGGCGGCCAGTGCCGGCACCGCGAGCCAGCGGCCGCCTGGCCCCATCGGCACGATCGCGAGTCCAGCCGCCGCCGCCAGTAGCAACCAGGAACCGGGGTCGCGTGGTACCGGAAATGCCGGCACCATCGCCGCCGCCGAGGCGACCGCGTCCAGATACTGCAGGGAAAGCCACAGGACCCAGGCCGTCCAGTCCGCCACGACAGCGCCGGCACCGGTACCCAACGGAGTGAGCACCAATGCCAACAGCGTCCCCGGCACGGCATACAGGCCGATCAAAGGAATGGCGACCATGTTGGCAATCGGCGCGACCGGCACCGGCGTGCCGAACAACCACAAGGTCGCCGGGGTCAGGACCACCGCCAGGCGCAGCTGCAGCAAGGGCCAGTCGCGCCAGCCCCCGGCGCGGGGCCGCCCCAGCAGCAGTGCTGCAATGACGGCAACGGCCAGGAACGACATCCAGAAACCGGGGTCTAGCGGCGCCAGGGGATCGAGCAACAGCACCCCCGTCATGGCCAGCACCAACGTTGGCAGGGCGGCCACCCGGGAACGCCGCAGGAGTGCCAACACCACCACGGTGAGCATGAGCAACGCGCGCTGCGTCGGAATGGTAAACCCGGCAAGCGCCGCGTACGCGGCCGCAGCGACAATGCCGGCAGCGGCGCCGGCGACGGGTGCCGGCACATACCGCGCCGGCCATGCCGTGAGACGCCAGGCCGCGGTCACCAGCAAGCCCGCAAAACCGGCGACCAGGCCGACATGCAGGCCGGAAATCGCGACTAGGTGATTGGTCCCGGTATCGACCAGGCGATCCCAGGTGGCATCACTCAGAAAGCGTCGGTCACCCACTGCCAGAGCCGCCAGCATCGCCGCGGGCTGGGAGGCGTTGACCGCGCCGCGCAGGCGCGCTGACAAGGCATCACGAACGCCAGCGACCGATGGAGCCGCGCCGCCGATCCGCTCGCCGGCGGTCACGGTGCCAACCGCATCCACGCGCTCCGCGGCAAGCCATCGCTCGCGGTCGAAGCCTGCCGGATTGAGTCGGCCCGTCGGCGGACGCAGGCGGACGTCCAGACGCCATGACTCACCCGGGGACGGGCGCTCAGCGCCGCCGTACCAGCGTAACCGCACGCTCCGAATGGCGCCGGGGCCTTCGGCCACGCGCAGACGGAAGCTGACGTGGTCGGCGTTCAACCGCGGCAGGTCAGCGACCCGCCCCGACACCGTAGTCTCCATGGCCCCATCCAGGCGCAGGTCCAGGGAGCGCTCCACGTGCATCGCGGACCAACCCAGACCGGCGCACACCGCCCCCAGGATGAGCCACCGGCGCCGGCAGAGCCCCAGCAGAGACCCGGCCAGTACGAGCGTCCAGAAAGGCGGTTGCGGCGGCGATTGGCTTGCATGGAAGACAATGCTGCCAACGGCAAAGGCAGCCAGTGCACCAGTCAACCGACTCATCCTTGAGCACCACTCCCTGTCCTCGCGTGCGCGCCCGCGACGCGGCCCATGGATGCACCAACCGAGCCGGGGGTTCGGCTCCAGCTCCTCCCAAGGGTAGTATGCCTACGAGTCCGACGCAGGCCATGGCCCGCCCCACGCCATTGGCATCGGCGAACCGCTCAACTTGTGCCGTGGCGCAGGTGTCCGGTCTCGGAGGCGTTCGCGCTGCTGTGGCAACGTGCGTCGTCGAGGCGGACGTGACACGGTCGCTAGCCAACGCGCTTGGCACCGTGTTGCCGTGGCATCAGCCATCCAAGGGCGCCAGACGCCGGCTCGCCGGTCAGTCGCAGTTCGAGGCTGACACCTGGCGTGACTCGCTTACTAACCTTTAAGGAAGTAAAGGTGACGACCCATTGACCCGTTCCAGCCTGCGCAACTGGCTCCCGGACCGCCACTCCCTGCGGACACGCTACCGCTTGGGCATCCTCGGCAGACACCTGACTGCACCGCCCTTGTGGCATCTGAATCGGGCCAGCGTTGCCAGTGGCACGGCCATCGGGGTGTTTTTCGCGTTTATACCACTGCCTCTGCAGATGCTCATGGCCGCCGTCACCGCCGTGATCGCGCGAGCCAACCTGCCTGTGTCGGTCGCTGCGACGTGGATCTCCAATCCCTTTACCATGGCACCGATCCTGTTTTTCCAATACCAGATCGGGCTTTCCTTTCTGGACCGGCCCGTGCGCGACTGGGCGTTCGAGCCTTCGCTAGCCTGGTTATGGCGCGAGGTGGATCACTTCTGGCTGCCGCTACTGGTTGGAGGCGTTGCCTGTGGCCTGGTTGCCGCGCCCGCGGCATACGGCCTGGTTCAGTTGGCCTGGCGTCTCGTGGTGCGTCTCCGCTGGCAGCGCCGGCGAGCCCGGCGAACACGGCACTAGCGGGAGTCCGCCAGACGGCCGTCGTCGATGGTGAGAATCCGATCCATGCGCCCGGCCAGATCCATGTCGTGGGTGACCATGATCAGGCTGGTGCGAAAGTCGCGATTGAGCTCACACAACAGCCCGAAGACCTCGTTGGCGGTCTGACGATCCAGATTCCCGGTGGGTTCATCCGCCAGGACACAAGCAGGCTCTGTCACCAGGGCCCGCGCGATGGCCGTGCGCTGGCGTTCACCGCCGGAGAGCTCGCCGGGCTTGTGCTCCGTGCGCTCTCCCAGCCCCACGCGCTCGAGCACACGCACCGCTGCGGCGCGCGCCTCACTGCGGGCGGTGCCGCGAATGAGCAACGGCATGGCGGTATTCTCCAGGGCAGTGAACTCCGGCAGCAGATGGTGAAACTGGTAGATAAAGCCGATGGCCCGGTTGCGCGTGCGCCCCCGCTCCCGGGCACCCAGCGTGTAGACCGCCTGCCCCTGGATGTGCACTTGCCCCTCCGTGGGCGCGTCGAGCCCACCAAGGATCTGGAGCAGCGTGCTCTTCCCGGACCCGGAGCGCCCCACGATCGCCAGCTGCTCCCCGCGCGCCAGTTCCAGGGTCACATGGTCCAGCACCCTCAGGTCCCGGGGTCCTTCGTGGAAGACCTTGGTCACGCCCTGGCAGCTGATGACAGCCTGTTCCGCGTTTGCCTCACTCATGGCGCAGGGCCTCCGCCGGTTCCGTTCGCGCACCCCGCCAGGCTGGATACACGGTGGCCAGAAGGGAGAGGATCAGCGCGACGATGGCGATCTGGACGACATCACGACTGCGCAGATCCGAGGGCAAGTCGCTTAACCAGTAGATATCCGGCTCCAGGAACGCGACCCCGAGCAGCGATTCGATGGCCGGCACAATGGTCTCCACGTTGAGGGCCAGGGCCACACCACCGGCAACACCGAGGATGGTCCCGCCGACACCGATGATCGCGCCCTGAACCATGAAGATCCCCATGATGGTTGCGGGTGTCGCACCCAGAGTCCGCAGGATCGCGATGTCGGCGCGCTTGTCGTTCACCACCATGACCAGGGTCGAGACGATATTGAACGCCGCCACGGCGATGATCAGCGTCAGGATGACGAACATCACCGTCTTCTCGGTCTGGACCGCCTGGAAGAAGCTGGCATGCTCCTGGGTCCAGTCGCTGACCCGGTAACCGCGCCCCTCGAGCCCGCGCCCGACCTCGCGGGCCAGCCAGGGCGCATCCATGAGATCGCCGAACTGCAGCCGGACTCCCGAGGCCGCGCCGTCACCCAGGCGCATCACGTTGGCAACGTCGTCCATGTGCGCCAGGGCCACGCCCCGGTCGTACTCATACATCCCGGTCTCGAACAGGCCGGCGACGTGGAAGCGCTTGAGCCGCGGCACAATGCCGGCCACCGTCGCCCGAGCCTCCGGCGTGACCACCGTGACGCGATCGCCGGGCTGGACTCCGAGCTCTCGCGCCAGGGCCCAGCCCAGGATGATGTTGTACTCACCGGCAACCAGGTCCTCCTCGGCGCCGTTCTCGATGTTCTCCATGACCCTGGAGACGTCACCCTCGCGCTCCGGCAGAATCCCCCGCAGGGCGCCGCCGCTGACCGTACCGCTGCGGGTGAGCATGACCTCGCCGCGCACATAGGGCGCCGCGCCTTCCACTTCCGGGTGCTCGCTCGCCCGGTCGACGACCTCCCGCCAATCCTCCATGCCGCCATCCCGCGCCTCGATGGTGGCATGCGCGATCATGCCCAGGATCTTGTCCCGCAGATCGCGCTCAAAGCCGTTCATCACCGACAACACGGTGATTAGCGCGGTCACCCCGAGGGCTATGCCGAGAATGGAACTCAGCGAGATAAACGAGACGAATTGGTTGCGGCGCCGGGCGCGCGTATAGCGCAGCCCGATGAACAACTCCAGCGGTCGGAACATGCCTGTCTTTTTCCTTCCAGTTCGCGCCCGAGTCTGTAACGGGGACTCGTGGCAACCGCGTGTTCAGGGGCAGACCACCGGCACCGGGCGTTCCAGCTCGATCACCCCCGGAGTCACGCGGGCGCCCAGGGCGTAGACCTCGACGCCTGCTGCCTGCGCTTGACGCAGGGCGCGGCCGTAGGCGGGATCGATGGTGTCCGCGGGTCGCACCTCCCGGGCATCATCGCGTTGCACGCAGAACACCAGGGCCGCCCGGTTGCCGCCCTCGACCAGTCGCAGCAACTGCTCCAGGTGCCGCGTCCCCCGCTGACTCACGGCGTCGGGAAACTGCGCCACACCCTCTGCGACGGCGGCCGTGACGTTCTTGACCTCGACGTAGCACGGCAGTTCACCGGCGCCGGTCAGGCGGAAGTCAATGCGCGTGCCGTGCTCGGGCAATCGAACCTCGGGCTCGATGGACCCATAACCCGCCAGCGGCGGGATCCGGCCGGCCTCCAGGGCTTCCCGCACGAGCCCGTTGGCACGCCC
>JAWOFB010000254.1:0-9699 GCA_046482445.1 Ectothiorhodospiraceae bacterium
ATCGCGTCTCCGTTGCGGCTTCGGCGTTGCAGTCGGATTGCTCACCGGCTTGTGTCCAGACTGTGAGTGCCTCGCTTCAATGACAGGGGCTTCCATGCCAGCCAGGGTGTGCCGCCGAATGCGGCGGTCGGGCCATGGCTCGGGGGCAGCGACCAACACGCTTTATCGATACGCGACGGCACGGCCGTGTCCGGTCTGGGCGAACGTGCGCGCGTCCCGCCTCCTGGGCTGATCCGCGCCGGCGCCCGCCGGGAGGCGCTGGTGTCCCTGTCTGCCTGGCCCCCGCTTGCAGTATAGTCCCTGCAACGCGTTTTGAAGGGAGTCGTCCTGATGCTCCGTGTCGCCAAATGGCTTGCAATCTTTCTGGCCTCCGTCATCGGGCTGCTTGCCCTGGCGATCGTGGCTGTACTCGTGTTCGTCGACCCGAATGACCATCGCGATACCATCAGCGACGTGGTCGCCGAGCAGACGGGGCACGAGCTGGTCATCGAGGGGGATATCGGGTTGTCCTTCTTCCCCTGGCTGGGACTGGATCTGGGGCGTACACGCGTTGCCAACCCGGAGGGCTTCGGGGATGACCCCCTGGCGAGCATGGACCGTGCCGGCGTGGCCGTGCGCGTGCTGCCGTTGCTCCAGGGCGAACTGGTGCTGGACACCATCCGGCTGGAGGGGCTGAGTGCCAACCTGATCGTCAACGAGGATGGCGAGGCCAACTGGACGCTACGCGGGCCCGCGGCGGAGACGCCGGAATCCGCGCCCGAGCCGGAGCCCGGTGACGGTTCCGGGGCGGACGGTGGTCTGCCGGTGGATATCGGGACCATCGGCGGGGTGCGTGTCTCCGATCTCAACGTGCGCTACGACAATCGGCAGACAGGTGTCGTCCACGAAGCCGGCCCCGTGAATCTGCAGCTTGATGACCTGGCCCTGGACCAGGACGTGCCCCTGAATGCCGACTGGGTATTGCGCGCCGATACCGGGCAGCGGCTGGAAGGGGATCTGACGGCGCAGTTGCGGGCCGGTCGCGACTTGCGCCAGTTCGGCGCCGAGGTGACGGAGCTCAATCTGACCTTGTTCGGCGATGCCTACCCCGACGACGGTGTCCAGCTCAGCCTGGCAGCCGTCCTGGCGGCGAACCTGGACCAGGACACCGCGCGGCTCGAAGACTTCAGCGCCGACCTTGCCGGGCTGGAACTCAAGGCCGACGCCGCGGTGGAGAACCTGACCGGGGAGAATCTGGAGGCCACCGGCGAGCTGACCATTCCGGAGGCGAATCTCCGAGAGGTGCTCGCCGCCCTCGGACAAGAGGTGCCGGAAACCGCTGATGACGAGGCGCTGACCCGTTTCTCCCTGGACGCCGGTTTCACGGCGGACACGACGTCGGCGGAGATCCCGGATCTCACCGTAGTCCTGGATGACACCGAGCTCACCGGTACGGCCGGTGTTACGGATTTCGCTTCGGCCGCTGTGACGTTCGACCTGGCGGCGGATCGCTTCAACGCCGATGCCTATCTCCCACCCGGCAGCGATGAGGCCGGTGCCAGCGCCGAAGCCATCGGCGAGGACGAAGACACGGCCGAGGGCGAGGCGGCGGAGATCCCGCTGGAGCCACTGCGTGCCCTCAACCTGGACGGCCGGGTGCGCCTGGGCGAGCTGCTGGTCGGCGGCTTCGAGCTCAGCGACATGGAGGTCCAGATCAAGGCCAGCGACGGTGACATCCGGGTCAACCCCCTGGCGGCAAGCTTGTACCAGGGCGAGTACCGCGGTGACGTGCAGCTGGACGCCACCGGCGAGGAGCTGGTGGTGACGGCCAACGAGCGGCTGACCGGCGTCCAGGCCCAGCCCATCGTCCAGCAGTTCCTGGGACGCGATCTCCTGCGCGGCGTCGGCAGCCTCACGCTGGAGGGACGAACATCGGGGCTCGAGCCCATGGCCCTGGTCCGGGAGCTGGTCGCCCAGGCCGAGCTGGAGTTCGCGGATGGCGCCGTGGTGGGACTGAATCTGGCGCAGCAGTTGCGCAATGCCACCGCCCGCTTGCAGGGCAATGCGACCGGGGAGCCCGAGGAGCGCGAGACGGACTTCAGCCGTCTGGCCGGCACGCTGAATATCGACGGCGGCCGCATCCGCAACGACGACCTGCAGCTGCAGTCGCCGCTGTTCCGGATCCAGGGCGGTGGCGAGGCCGATGTCCTCGAGCAGACCGTGGATTACAACCTGACCGTGAATCTGGTGGGCACGCTCGAGGGCCAGGGCGGCGAGTCCCTGGAGCGCCTCCGTGGCGTCCCTATCCCGCTGACCTTCAGCGGCTCGTTATTGTCCCCGGATATTGGTGTGGATCTGGAGCAGGCCCTTACGCAGCAGCAGCGCGAACGGGTGCGCGAGGAGCGTGACAGGGCCGAGGAGCGGGTGCGCGAGGAGCGCGACCAGGCCGAGGACAAGGTCCGGGAGCGGGCGCGGGATCAACTGCAGCGCTTGCTGGACTGATGGAGCTGACAACGGGCGAGATCGAGCGTTTTCGCGAGCGCGTTCTGGCCTGGTTCGACCGGCATGGACGGCGGGATCTACCCTGGCAGAACCCGGCCACGCCCTACCGCGTCTGGGTCTCGGAGGTGATGCTCCAGCAAACCCGCGTGGATGTGGTCATCCCGTACTTCGAGCGTTTCCTGGAGCGCTTCCCCGACGTGGCCACGCTGGCAGCGGCCGATGTGGATGCCGTTCTGGCGCAGTGGTCGGGGCTCGGGTATTACGCCCGGGCGCGCAATCTCCACCGGGCGGCGCGCCGGATTGTCAGCGAGCACGGCGGCGCCATGCCCGAGAGCCGCGAGGAATGGGAGGCGCTTCCCGGTGTGGGCCGCTCCACGGCCGCGGCGATCCTGTCGTTGTCCGGCGGACACCACCACGCCATTCTCGACGGCAATGTCAAGCGCGTCCTCGCCCGCTATGGTGCGGTTCCCGGTTGGCCGGGACGCACGGCGGTGGCGCGCGAGCTTTGGTCGTTGGCCGAGCAGGTAACGCCCAGCCGGCGCTGTGGTGACTTCAACCAGGCCATGATGGACCTGGGGGCGCTGGTGTGTACCCGCACGCAGCCCGGGTGCCTGCTGTGCCCGCTCAGCGATGACTGTCGGGCGCGGGCGGCCGGTGCCGAAAGCGCCTACCCGGAGCCGCGTCCGGCACGCGCGCTCCCCGTGCGCGAGACGCGCATGCTGTTGCTGGAGTCCGAGGATGCCGGAGTCCTGCTGGAGCGCCGTCCGCCCACCGGGATCTGGGGCGGGCTCTGGAGTCTGCCGGAGGCAGACCCGGGGCAGGACGCGGCTGCGCATTGTCGCCACGCCCTGGGCATGCGCGTATCGGAACCGGAGGTCTGGCCACGCTTTCGTCACACCTTCAGTCACTACCACCTGGAGATCGAGCCGGTGCGCGTCCGTGTGCTCGGCGATGCCGGTGTCGCCATGACAGGGCCCGAGCGTGTCTGGTATAAGAGCGGCTCGGGGCTGGACGGGGGCCTGGCCGCTCCCGTTCGCCGCCTCCTGGATCAATGGCAGCGAGGGGTTTAACCCATGGCCGGAACCGTGCACTGCGCGAAACTGGGTCAGGAACTGGATGCGCTGGACAAGCCGCCGTATCCCGGCGACCTGGGCCAGCGAATCTTTGAAAACATCTCCAAACAGGCGTGGCAGCAGTGGTTGAGCCATCAGACCATGCTGATCAACGAGTACCGGTTGACGCCGGTGGACCCCAAGGCGCGCAAGTTCCTGGAGGCCGAAATGGAGAAATTCCTCTTCGGCGGCGGAGCAGCGCCACCGCCGGACTACAAGCCGCCGGAAGAGTAGGTCCGTGTCGCGCTTGACGCCCGGGGGACTGTCGGTTTCAATATGCGCTCCCCTGGCCGGGTAGCTCAGTCGGTAGAGCAGCGGATTGAAAATTCGCGTGTCGGGAGTTCGATTCTCTCCCCGGCCACCTGACACCATCGCGAGACGATGCCACGCCGGAGCCTGTCAGGCTCCGGCGTTTTTGTTCGCGGCTGGTCCCCGGAATCCCTGAATCACCCTGCCGCTGCTCGGTCGCCGCCGGGACGCGGTTCCCGCGCGCTATTGCCCGTCCGGGCGCACGCTACACCCGGATCTGCATGGGCAGGCCGTGGGCGTCACGGTGGTCCTCCGCGGGCACGCACTCGGCGATACCGCGAGCGATCCGGTGTGCCGTGTGGAACACCGCCAGTGCGTCCAGCAGGTCGTCCGGAGCATAGGACCGCGGCGGCAATTGAGCCGTGGCACTCGCGCGTGCGCCGGGGTAGTCGCGGTCGATGAGCGCCGCGCGTTGATCGATGCCCGCAGCGGTCTTCTTGCTGGCCGGCATGGCGACGCCGGCGTTCCACGCCTGGAACGAGCACTCCGGATGCACCTCGTGGATGCGTTCGGCAAAGCCCGGATTGCTCTGCAGAAACCGGTCCATGGCCGCGATGGCTGGCAGCAGGTTGAAGGCCTGGCGGGAGAGGGCGCGTCCGCTGCGCTCGCGCCCGATACGGCAGGCCTCGGCGTAGTCGTCGGCGACAAGCATGGCCCGGAGCGGCGCGGGAAAGACGCTGCTCCCGCGCGGCCGGCCGAGGCGGGCTCGCGCGGCGCGATCACAGGCTCGCGGTTCGCCGTCGGGTAAGCCGATGGGAATGTCGACGCCGATGCACTCCGGCACCGGCGTCAGCCCGGCCAGTTCGTCGGGAGCATCGAGCAGCCGTGCCTGAAGGCCCGCCGGCTGCCAGGGATCGCCGGTAATACAAAGCCAGCCGCCGCGGCAGCCGTCGACTCCGGCGATCACCACGATGTCAGTCCCGTACCAGTCCCTGGATGCTGAACCAGTCCGCGTCGTCGCTCCAGACGTGCTCGACGCGGAAGCCGGCGCGCCCGGCGAGCGTGGCGAGCTCTTCGCGGGTGTGCTTATAGCTGTATTCCGTGACGATGGGTTCCCCCGTCGTAAAGGTGAATTCATAACCGCCGATCCGGATGGTCTGCTCGCCGGTGCTGACCAGGTGCATTTCCACGCGGCCTGCTTCGGCGTTCCAGACCGCGCGGTGGCGGAAGGCTTCCGGCTCCACGTCGGCGCCCAGATCACGTCGCAGGCGGTAGAGCAGGTTGCGGTTGAATGCGGCGGTGACGCCGGCGGTGTCATCGTAGGCGGGTACGAGATGCGCCGGATCCTTGCGCAGGTCCGCCCCGAACAGGAGCATGCCTCCGGGTCCCGCGGCCTCGTGGAACAGGTTCAGCAGTCGTACGGCCTCCTCCGGCGGGAAATTGCCAATGGTTGACCCGGGGAAGAACAGCACGCGCCGGTTCGCCGGCCGTGTGGGTTCGGGAACCTGAAAGCCGGCGGTGAAATCCGCGCAGACCGGCAGGATCTCCAGGTCCGGAAAGCGTTGCCGCAACGGCTCCAGGCTGGCCATCATGTGCTCGCCGGAGATTTCCACCGGGGCGTAGGCCACCGGATCGGTGAGCGCGTCCAGCAGCCATCCCACCTTGGCGCTGCTGCCGCTGCCCGGCTCCACCACCAGCGCGCCGGAGCCGGCGGCGGCCGCCATGCTGGCGGCATCCTGCTCCAGGATAGCGGACTCGGTCCGGGTGACGTAGTACTCCGGTAGTTCGCAGATGCGATCGAACAGCCGCGAGCCTTCCGTGTCGTAGAAGTACTTGGGGTGGAGTTGTTTGGTCGGGCGCGAGAGTCCCTGGATCACGTCGGCGAGGAAGGTGTCGTCGCTGGTGCCGGTGGTGGCCGGGGCGGACTGAGTCGGATTCATGATGACGGCGGGTTCCCGGATGGCGGCGCACGCTGGCGCCTTGTGAACACAAAACGCTAGCCTAGTGGCTTCGCTGGTGGGGCGTAAAGAAGCGCTTGCCTGCTCCCGTATTCTTCTGGGATGCTCGCAATCCGGTTGTAACGCCGGCCGAGCCTCCGTAGCTCAACGGGATAGAGCACCGGCCTTCGAAGCCGGGGGTTGGAGGTTCGAATCCTCCCGGGGGCACCAAACCGATTGCTGGCCGGGGCGTTGCGCCCCGGCCAGCGCGTTCATGCTCAGGCACTCGGCTTCAGGGACGCCTGGAACTCCTTGGCGATCTTGTCCGAGGGCGCGGCATCCAGAAGGCTCGCCACCACGATGGCCACGCCGGCGAAGATAAAGCCCGGCAGCAGTTCGTAGACGTCGAACAACCCGCCCGAGAGCTGCTTCCAGATGATCACGGTGGCAGCACCCACGACCATACCGGCGAGGGCCCCGTTGCGGGTCATTCGTGGCCAGTACAGCGACAGGATGATCAGCGGGCCGAAGGCTGCACCGAAGCCGCCCCAGGCGTAGGACACCAGGTCCAGGACCCCGGCTTCCGGATCCAGAGCGAGCAGCAGTGCGATCACGGAGACGCCGGCTACCGCGCCACGACTGATCCACACCAGCTCGGAATCAGTGGCATCCGGCCGGATCATGCCCTTGTAGAAGTCGTTGGTCAGGGCACTGGCGGAGACCAGGAGCTGGGAGTCGATGGTGCTCATGATGGCGGCCAGAATGGCGGCCATGAGGACACCGGCAACCCAGGGGTTGAACAGCGCCCGGATGAGCTCGATGAGGACCGTCTCGCTATCCTCCAGCGGCGCGTCCGCGAAGTAGGCGATGCCCATGTATCCGGTTGCGACAGCACCGATGAGTGCCAGGATCATCCAGACCATGCCGATGAGCGTGGCCCGCGGGACGTCCGACTCGGAGCGCAGGGCCATGAAGCGGGCGAGGATGTGTGGCTGGCCGAAGTACCCCAGGCCCCAGGCGAGCAGCGAGATCATGCCCAGGAAGGTCATGCCCTGGAGGATGGCGCTGTTACTGCTGTCAGCGGCGTTGACCTCGGTCTGGACCGTGCCCCAGCCCCCGACGAGGACCACCACGAACATGGGCACCACCAGCAGGGTGAGGAACATGAGAATGCCCTGGAAGAAGTCGGTCCAGCTCACCGCCAGGAAGCCACCCAGGAAGGTGTAGGAGACGATGACGATGGCGCCGACGATCAGGGCTGTGGTGTAGTCCATGCCGAAAGAGCTCTGGAACAGCAGCCCGCCGCCCACCAGGCCGGCGGAGATATACAGTGTGAAGAAGATCAGGATGACGATCGCGGAGATAGTCCGGAGGATATGGGCCGTGTCGCCGAAGCGATTCTCCAGGAAGTCCGGAATGGTCAGCGAGTCGTGGGCCAGGGCCGTATAGCGCCGCAGCCGGGCGGCGATGAACCGCCAGTTCAGAAAGGCGCCGGCGGTCAGGCCCACGCCGATCCACAGTTCACTCAGGCCCGACGCGTACACCGCGCCCGGCAGGCCGAGCAGGAGCCAGCCGCTCATGTCCGAAGCACCGGCGCTCAGCGCGGCCACGCCGGGACCCAGGCTGCGACCACCCAGCACGTAGTCGGAGAGATTGGAGGTCATGCGGTAGGCGGCGAAGCCCAGGGCCAGCATGGCGATCAGGTACAGGGCGAATGTCAGCAGGGTTGGGACGGGCATATCCATAGGGCCTTCCTCGCACGTGCTCGGTTTTGCATCGACGGCGCCGGTGCGTTGTACGGGCAGCCCTCTTGGCCGGGGCTGCGCCGCTGGTGTGGATCCCTCGCAACGCGCCCCGGATTGCTGGCCGTAAGGAAGAACCAGCCCTGAGAATAGCACCACGGCAGTACGGCGTGGCGATTTTGTGACGAGCGGCACAAAATCGTGCGAGGTGGAAAGCCAAAGGCCAAAGGCCAAAGGCCAAAGGCGAAAGGCGAAAGGCGAAAGGCGAAAGGCGAAAAGGGGGGTGGCGAGTGCTGGTTTTGAGTCACCGGGGGCGCGGGGGTGTGTCCACTGCGCCGGATAACACGCTGGAGGGGTTTACGGCTGCCGCCGAGATCGGGGTCGCCGGGTTCGAGACGGATGTGCAGTGTCTAGCCGATGGCTCGCTGGTGTTGTTCCACGATCGAGTGCTCGCGGATGGGACGGCTGTGGCGACACTGACCCCCCGGGAGCTGTGCGAGTCCGCCGGCGTCGCGGTGCCGCTACTGGCGGACGCGCTGGCGGCGTTTCCTGGGCATGTGTGGAATCTGGAGATCAAGGATCCAAGAGTGGTCGACGGGCTCGGTGCCGTGATTCCGGAAGGGACGCGCGTGTTGGTGAGTTCGTTTCACCATGCCAGCGCCCGGGCTGGGGCCGCGGCAGCGGGCGGCATGGGCCCGGGGTTCCTGTTCGCCCACCGGCCGCTGGAGAGTGATGCGGTGGTTCAGGCGTATCGCGGGAGTGGTGAAGCCTGGCTGATCTGGGATGCGGGGGTTGTCGACACGCGAGTGCTCGCCGCATGTCGGCGAGCCGGCCTGCATACCGGGTTGTACGGTGTCGCGCCTGGCGACGTGGACTCGATCGTGCAGGGCGGGCTGGTGGATCTGGTGATCGCGGATCACCAATCAGTGCTGGAGGCACTGACCAAGCGTTGCTGACCGGTGATCGCGCTGGCTCTCTATGTGCTGCTTGGTCGCCCCGAGGGCGCGGCTCCTGCGGTTGGCAAGGAATAACCGCCGGGGCGCAGCCCCCGTGGGATCGGCGCCCTCGCCGCGACCGAGCCGATTCAGCCGTCGTCCTTGGCCCAGCCCATGGTGCGCTTGACCGCCTTTTTCCAGCCGCGGTACTTGTTATCGCGTTGCTCGGCACTCATGTGCGGGTGGAACGTGCGGTCAATGGTGCCCTTGTGACGGATGCTCTCCTTGGTCCAGAGGCCCACGGCCATGCCCGCGAGATAGGCGGCTCCCAGGGCGGTGCTCTCGGTGACGTCCGGGCGCTCGACGTTGACGCCCAGCATGTCCGCCTGGAACTGCATGAGGACGTTGTTGGATACGGCACCGCCGTCCACCCGTAGTGCCTTGAGCGTGATGCCGGAGTCCGCCTGCATGGCATCGGTGACATCCCGCGTCTGGTAGGCCAGGGCATCGAGGGTGGCCCGGGTGATGTGCTCCTTGCTGCTGCCCCGGGTGAGGCCGAAGATCGCCCCACGGGCATACATGTCCCAGTACGGCGCGCCCAGGCCGACAAAGGCCGGCACCACGTAGACCCCGTCCGCGTCCGGAATCTTGCCGGCGAAGTATTCGGAGTCCTCGGCGGAGTCGATGAGGCGCAGTTCGTCGCGAAGCCACTGGATGGCCGCACCAGCCACAAAGATAGCGCCTTCCAGTGCGTATTCGACGCGACCGTCCACGCCCCAGGCAATGGTGGTGAGCAGGCCGTGCCCGGACGGCACCGGGGTCTCCCCGGTGTTCATCAGCAGGAAGCAGCCGGTGCCGTAGGTATTCTTGGCCATGCCCTTGTCGAAGCAGGCCTGACCGAACAGGGCCGACTGCTGGTCACCGGCGATGCCGGCGATGGGGACGCGGGAGCCGGCGAACATGTTGTCCGCGGTATATCCGTAGATTTCGCTGGACGGCCGGACCTCCGGCAGCAGCGAGCGCGGGATGTTCAACTCGTGGAGCATGCGCTCATCCCAGCACAGGTCCCGGATGTTGTAGAGCATGGTCCGCGAGGCGTTGCTGTAATCCGTGACATGGCTGGCGCCGCGCGTGAGATTCCAGATGAGCCAGGTGTCCATGGTGCCGAACAGCAACTCGCCGCGCTCGGCGCGCTCACGCAGCCCCTCGACGTTGTCCAGCAGCCAGCGGACCTTGGTGCCAG
>JAWOFB010000070.1:0-4173 GCA_046482445.1 Ectothiorhodospiraceae bacterium
ACCCAGGAGGTCCATGCCATGACTCCTCATTTTGATTGCATCGCTATCGCCGCCGGCAGCGGTGCCCTCGCGGCGGCGCGCCGCGCCGCCCGGCACGGCGCCAGTGCCGCTGTGGTGGAAAGTGGCCCGCTGGGCGGCACCTGTGTCAACGTCGGCTGCGTGCCCAAGAAGGTCATGTGGAACGCCGCCCACGCGCGGGAGGCGGTCCAGCGGGCGCCGGACTACGGGCTGGACGTCAGCGAACGCGGCGTCGACTGGGGCAGGCTGGTGGAACGGCGGGCGGCCTATATCGAGCGGCTCAACGGCATCTACGCCCGCAACCTGGACAAGGACGGGGTCACGCATATCCAGGGCCATGCCCGGTTCCTGGATGCCGGCACCATCCGGGTCGGCGACACGGACTACACCGCGGACCAGTTCGTCATTGCCACCGGCGGGCGCCCGTCGGTGCCGCCGGTCCCGGGGGCCGAGCTGGGCATCGACTCCGACGGCTTCTTCGAGTTACAGGACCAGCCGCGACGGGCCGCTGTCGTGGGGGCCGGGTATATCGCCGTGGAGCTCGCGGGTGTGCTCGCCGGGCTCGGCACCGAGACGCATCTGACGGTCCGCCGCCATGCGCCGTTGCGGGAATTTGACCCGATCATCCAGGAGGGCCTCCAGGAAGCACTCCCGGACCACGGCGTGGACCTGGTGACCGAGTTCACCCCGGCAGGCATCGAGCGCGCCGGTGACGGCACGCTGACGCTCACGGCAGAGGATGGCCGCACCTTGACCGGCCTGGATACCGTGGTCTGGGCCGCCGGGCGCCGCGCTAACACCGAGCACCTGAGCCTGGAGGCGGCCGGCGTGGCCACCGATGACGCCGGCCAGATCCCGGTGGATGCCTGGCAGCGGACCAACGTGCCGGGCATCTGCGCTCTGGGGGATGTCACCGGCCGGATCCCGCTCACCCCCGTCGCCATCGCCACCGGCCGGCGGCTGGGGGATCGGTTGTTCGGCGGCCAGAGCGAGCGACGCATGGACTTCGAGAACGTGCCCACGGTGGTCTTCAGCCACCCGCCCATTGGCACCGTCGGGCTCAGCGAGCCCGAGGCCCGGGAGGCCCATGGCGACGCCGTGACTTGTTACAGCACCACCTTCGTGCCCATGGATTTCGCCCTGTCCGAGCACAAGCCGCGCACCCGCATGAAGGTGGTGACGGTGGGAGCCGAGCAGCGCGTGGTGGGCTGTCACATGATGGGTGTGGGCGTCGACGAGATGCTCCAGGGCTTCGCCGTGGCGGTGAAGATGGGGGCGACCAAGGCCCAGTTCGACGAGACGGTGGCCATCCATCCCACCAGTGCCGAGGAGATGGTCACCATGACGTGACCGCCGTTCGTTCGCGCGGCTGTCACGGTGACTCAGCAGTCTACAAAACGAGGACATGGCATGATCCGCACCTTCGAATCCTGGACGCCCCAACTGGCCGCCAGCGCCTGGGTGGATGCCACGGCCGTGGTATTGGGTGACGTGGAACTGGGCGAGGATGTCTCGGTGTGGCCGACGACGGTGGTCCGCGGCGATGTCAATTCCATCCGCGTCGGCGCGCGGACCAACATCCAGGACGGCACGATCGTCCATGTGGCCCACGCCGGCGGCATGAACCCCACGGGCTATCCCACCCTGATCGGTGAGGACGTCACCATCGGTCATCGGGCGGTGGTCCATGCCTGTACCGTGGGCGATGCCTGCCTGATCGGCATGGGGGCGATCATCATGGATGGTGCCGTCCTGGGTGCCGAGAGCATGGTGGCCGCGGGCGCCCTGATCCCGCCCGGCAAGGAGTTGCCCGGCGGCTACCTGTACGTGGGCAGTCCGGCCAAGGCCCAGCGGGAGCTGACCGACGACGAGCGTGCGTTCCTGCGCTATTCGGCGCAGCACTACGTCGAGGTCAAGAACCGGCATCGTGGCGTTGTGTGAGTAATCTGTTGGCTCAGCGGCCGCCGCGGATCATCCGGGTGAGTAGGACGATGATGCAGACCACGAAGACTGCCTGGGCCGCATCAGCGGCGCTGCCGGCGTTGAGCAGCCCGACCACGGCGGCGGCGACGGCAATGCCGGCGACAAGGCGGGGCCAGTGGCGCGTCATGGGGCTCTCCGGGCTGCCTGCGGGTAGGCCTGGTGCCCGGATTGTACCGGATGCCGCCGGTGCGTGTTGGCGGGCCGCTGAAACGCGCGGGCGGTGGGAGGTGGCGCGGTGACCCGAGCGTCCCTGGAGATCGCCGGCGAACGCATTCGCCCGGGTGGGCGGGCAACGGTGGAGCTGCCGGCCGGGCAGTTGTACACGCATACGCCGGTGAATATCCCCGTGCAGGTGGTCCACGGCCGGCGCCCCGGACCGTGTCTGGTCGTCACCGGCGCGGTCCACGGTGACGAAATCAACGGCGCCGAGATCATCCGCCGGTTGTTGCGCCAGCGCATGCTCGGGCGCCTGGCCGGGACGCTGATCGCGGTGCCAGTGGTCAACGTCCTGGGTTTCATCGGCCGCTCGCGCTATCTACCGGACCGGCGTGATCTCAACCGCAGTTTCCCGGGCAGCGGCTCCGGGTCCATGGCGTCGCGACTGGCGCACCTGTTTCGCACCGAGGTCATGGCCCGCGCCACCCACGCCATCGACCTGCACACGGCCGCTATCCACCGGGACAACCTGCCCCAGGTGCGGGCGGATCTTGACCATCCGGCGGACGAGTCCCTGGCCCGGGCCTTCGGCCTGCCGGTGATTCTCAACGCCCCGCTGATCGAGGGGAGCCTGCGCAGCACCGCCCGCGAGGCGGGGGTGCCGGTGATTACCTACGAGGGCGGTGAGGCCCTGCGCTTCAACGAGACCGCCATCCGCGCCGGTCTCAAGGGTGTGGTCCGGGTTATGCGCCACCTGGGCATGCTGGCACCGCCCCGGCGAAGCCGGCGCCGGAGCAGCAAGCCCCACTACATCGCGGACACCAGCAGCTGGATGCGCGCCGGCCAGGACGGGTTGTTTCGCGCCGCCGCCGGGCTCGGCGATCGCGTGCGCACCGGGCAACCCCTGGGGTGGATCGCGGACCCGTTCGGTGGGGCCGAGATCGCCGTGGAGGCCGGATTTTCCGGCCTGGTCATTGGAAGGGCCAACATGCCCCTGGTGCACGAGGGCGAGGCGTTGTTCCACGTGGCCCGGTTCGACAAGGTCGGCCAGGTGCATCGAGAGATGGAGCGGTTCAACGAGCAACTCGAACAGGACGACGGCGACACCGAGCCGCCCATCGTGTGAGCCGGTGCCGGGCGCGGCGGCGACCGCCGCCGGACCGGTACCTTGATGTCGGGATACCAGCCACCGAGGAGTTGGCTATGCAGGACTGGCAGGGGCGTTCGGTCCCCGATCCGCCGCCACGGGAGTCGCCGCCGCGCCCCGGCGGTCCCACCATGCTGCCCCCGGTGATCCTGTTCCTGCTGGTGACCAACGGGCTGGTGTATCTGGCGCAGCAGGCCCTGGGCCCGGAGCTGCGCGATGCCTTTGCCCTGTGGCCGGTGGGCGCGCCGGACGCGGTGATGACGCGACAGGGCCCGGAACAGGTGCCACCGTTCCAGCTCTGGCAGTTGCTGAGCTACGGCTTTCTCCACGGTGGCTCGTTGCACCTGTTCGTGAACATGTTCGCCCTGTGGATGTTCGGCGTGGTCCTGGAGAACGTCTGGGGTTCGCGCCGGTTCGCGTTCTACTTCCTGATCTGCGTCGTGGGCGCCGGCCTGATCCAGCTGCTGGTGGCCAGCAGTTCCGCGGCTCAGGGTGTCGTGTATCCGACAGTGGGCGCTTCCGGCGGGGTGTTCGGCGTGCTCCTGGGGTTCGGGGTCATGTTCCCCAACGAGCGCATCATGCTGCTGATCCCGCCCATTCCCATGAAGGCCAAGTATTTCGTGATCGCCTACGGGGCCTTCGAGCTGTTCGCCGGGGTCACCGGAACCATGTCCGGGGTCGCCCATTTCGCCCATCTCGGGGGCATGGTCTTCGGTCTGGCCGTCATCCTGTACTGGTGGCGGCTGGGTATTCTGCGTCGCCCGCCAGCCGGTTCGCGTTAACGAGCACTGCCCGTCACCCGCCGGATGCCGTTTTCCAGCAGTGAATAGGCCGCCGGGATGACCACCAGGGTGAGCACCATGGACGAG
>JAWOFB010000071.1:0-4459 GCA_046482445.1 Ectothiorhodospiraceae bacterium
TTGGGGGAACCAGAAGCTCACCGATGATGTCACCGCCCTGCAATACGGGGTGTCTATAACGGACCCGTGCATCGACTGGGAGACCACGAAGCGTGCCGTGGTCGATATGGATGCCCGGATCCGCGACATTCTCGGGCAGCGGGCTTCGTAGGCAAAAAGGGGCTTTGCGCGGCTGAGCGCACCCTGCTATAAAGAAACCGTCCGCGCGGCGGCTATGCAACAAACGTACGGGACTCAGGATTCCCGGCCGATCCATCGCGGGGCAGGACGCCCTTGGCGATGAGCCCTTCGGGGCGAGAATGACGGAGGTACTGCCATGACGCAGCAAAAGAACACCATGCCGGTTGAAGACTTCCAGCCGTATCAGGAGAGCGACGGCGAAGAGTACATGAATGCCGAGCAGCTGGAGCATTTCCGGCAGCTCCTCCTGAGCTGGAAGCAGCAGCTCCAACAGGAAGTGGAGCGCACCGTCCATCACATGCGCGACGATGCCAGTAATTACGCGGACCCGGCGGACCGCGCGACGCAGGAAGAGGAGTTCGCCCTGGAACTGCGCACGCGGGATCGTGAGCGTAAGCTCATCCGCAAGATCGACGAGACCCTGGAGGCGATCCGGCGGGACGATTACGGCTTCTGCGAGCACTGTGGCGTGGAGATCGGGCTTCGCCGTCTCGAGGCGCGGCCGACGGCCACCCTGTGCATCGACTGCAAGACGCTCGAAGAGATTCGCGAGAAGCAACGCGTCGCCTGACGGGGCGTCGTGCCCGGCACGGGCACCGGCGAACAGGTCGATTCAATCAAGGGTGCCCACCGGGCACCCTTTTTTTTGATGCCGGTCGTGAATCGCGATGTTATCATGTTGCGCTTTCACCGGCGGAGTCTGTGCCCATGCGCTACCGTGTTGCCATTGCTCTAGGCCTTTTGCTGTTCCTGATGCCCGTCGTCGCCGCGGCGCGCCTGCAAGTGGCGGTGAGTGTCCCGCCCCAGGCGTATCTGGTGGAGCGCATCGGCGGCGACCGTGTGGATGTCGCCGTGATGATCGGCAGCGGCGGTTCGCCGCATACGTTCTCCCTGGCGCCGCGGGATTTGCAGGACCTGGATGACGCACGTGTCTACTTCCGGGTCGGTCATCCGGATCTCGCCTTCGAGCGGCGGTTCCTGCGCCACCTCGAGGAACACGGCCAGGACGTGGTTAGCGTCAGCCTGGCGGAGGAGGAGACGTTCCGCCCCATGGATGCATCCGGTCACGCCCACGGTGACCACGAGTCGGACGCGGGGCACGAAGCCGGCCATGACGAGCACGCCGCTGACGACGGGCACGATGATGGCGATCATGACGCCGAGCATGGACAGGACGCTGCCGACGGAGACGAGGGGCACGGCGAGCATGGCGAAACGGATCCGCACGTCTGGGTGTCTCCGGCGGTCATGCACCGGGCCGCCGGGCGTGTCGCAGAGGCGTTGATCGAGGCGGACCCCGAGGGCGAGCAGGGCTACCGCGAGCGGTTGGCCGAGGTCGAAGCGGCAATCGATGATCTGGACGCGCGCATCCAGTCGCTGCTGGGTGACCTGGAGCAGCGCCGCTTCGTCGTGAACCACCCGGGCTGGGGCTATTTCGCCGATGCCTATGACCTGGAACAGGTGGCGATCGAGTCCGGGGGGCGTGAGCCGTCACCGCGGGAGCTGGCGGGTTTCATCGACCGGGCACGGTCCGAGGACGTGCGGGCGGTGTTCGTGCAGCAGGGGTTTTCCGAGCGCAGCGCACGGACCATTGCCGACGCACTGGACGCCCGTGTGGTGACGGCGGATCCGCTGGCCCGGGACTGGGAGGCGAACCTGCTGTCGTTCGCCGAGGCCCTGCAGGAGGCCCTGCAACGGTGAGCCAAGAGGAGTCTCTGGTCCGCGTCACGGACCTGACGTTCGGCTATGAACGCGAGCCGGTGCTGCGGGACGTGAATCTGGCCATCGGACCGCGCGACTTCCTGGCCATCATCGGGCCCAACGGCGGTGGTAAAAGCACGTTGGTGCGGCTGATGCTCGGCCTGGAGACGCCGTGGCGCGGCCGGGTCCACTGGGACTGCGGTGTGAGGGCCGGAGCCATCGGCTTCGTGCCGCAGTTCTCCACCTTCGACAAGAACTTCCCCCTGCGCCTGCGCGACGCCGTACTCATGGGGAGGCTGGGGCGCACGGGTCTGTTCCGGCGCTACTCCGCGGCGGACCACCGGGCCGTGGATGCCACGCTGGAGCGACTGCATCTGGAGCGCCATGGCCGAACCCCGGTGGCGGAGCTCTCCGGGGGGCAGCTCCAGCGGGCGCTGATCGCACGCGCCCTGGCCGGCGACCCGGCCATCCTGTTCCTGGACGAGCCCACCGCCTCGGTGGATGCCGAGACCCGGCAAGTGCTGGAGTCGCTGCTCGCCGAGCTCAACCAGCGTATCCCGGTGGTTGTGGTGACCCACGACATCACCGGCTTCGCGGCGCAGGTCAAGCAGATCGCCTGCGTGAACAGGCGACTCCACTACCACGGCTCCGGGCGGCTCAGCCATGCGGACCTGGCCGAGGCCTACGGCTGCCCGGTGGAACTCATTGCCCACGGCGTGCCCCATCGCATCCTCCACGACCACCCCGTGGGGGAGGAGCTGGCCGACCATGACTGAGCTGGTCGCGCTGCTGGACTATCAGTTCGCCCGCAATGCCCTGGCGGCGGCGGTACTGGCCAGCCTTCTCGCGGGGACGGTCGGGACCTTTGTGACCGTCAAGCGGCTGGTCTTCGTGGCCGGCGGTATCAGCCACGCCGCCTTCGGTGGCCTGGGGTTTTGCTACTGGTTGGGCGCGCCGCCCCTGCTGGGCGCCGTGGTCGTCGCGGTGGCGGCGGCGCTGTTCCTGGGCTGGTTCGGCGACAACCGGGCCCGCTCCCGGGACGCGCTCATCGGTTTGCTCTGGGCCGGCGGCATGGCCACCGGCATCGTGTTCATTCACCTGACCCCGGGGTTCGCGCCCAACCTGCTGGTCTACCTGTTCGGTGACATTCTCACGGTGACGCGCACGGATGTCTGGCTGCTCGCCGGGGTGACCGCGCTGATCGGGATCATCCTGGTGTTGTTCTACCGCCCGCTGGTGGCGGTGGCCTTCGATGAGACCTTTGCCGCGGTCCAGGGCGTGCCCGTGCGGGCCATGACCACCCTGTTACTGGTGCTGGTGGCCCTGGCCGTGATCATGCTGATCCAGGTGGTGGGGATCGTGCTGCTCATGGCCTTGCTGACTATCCCGCCACTGATCGCGCTGATGCTGGCACAGCGCTTTGTACTGGTTCTTGCCGTGGCCGTGGTGGCCGGGTTGGTGACCGCCACCGGTGGCCTGGCCAGTTCCTACTGGCTGGACCTGCCGTCCGGGCCGACCATTGTCCTGGTGGGGATCGTCCTGGTGGGCGTCACGCGGGGCGGCGTCTGGCTCCGGAACTGGCGCTGGCGGCGCTCAGGCGCCGCCCGAGCCGCGGGCGATGGCGGCTAGCTGGTCGGCCTGGTGCTCCTGGATGAGCGGACCGATCACCGGGTCCAGGTCGCCCTCGATCACGCTCTCCAGCTTGTACAGGGTGAGATTGATGCGGTGGTCCGTCACCCGGCCCTGGGGGAAGTTATAGGTCCGGATGCGTTCGGAGCGGTCGCCGCTGCCAACCAGCGAGCGCCGCTGTTCGGTCTCTTCGGCGGCCTGCCGGGCGCGCTCGCGCTCCATGAGCCGCGCCTGGAGGAAGGCAAGGGCGCGGGCCCGGTTCTTGTGCTGGGAGCGCTCCTCCTGGCACTCCACCACCAGCCCGGTGGGCAGGTGGGTGACGCGGATGGCGGAGTCCGTTTTGTTCACGTGCTGACCGCCGGCACCGGACGCCCGGAAGGTGTCGATCTTGAGGTCATTGCTATTGATCTCGATTTCTTCGAGTTCATCGGCCTCGGGCAGAACCGCGACGGTACACGTGGACGTATGGATGCGCCCCTGGGACTCCGTTTGCGGGACGCGCTGGACGCGGTGGGCGCCGGATTCGAACTTCAGGTGGGAATACACATCGTCGCCCACCAGCCGCACGATGATCTCCTTGTAGCCACCGTGCTCGCCGTGGCTCTCGTTGATGACCTCCAGCCGCCAGCCCTGGGCCTCGGCGTAGCGGGCGTACATGCGGTAGAGGTCGCCGGCGAATAGCGCCGCCTCGTCGCCCCCGGCCCCGGCGCGGATCTCCAGGAAGGTGTTGGCCCGGTCGTTGGGGTCTTCGGGCAGCAACAGCCGCTCCAGCTCCGTCTCCAGCTCCGCCAGGCGCTCCCGGGCGGTGTCCGCCTCCTCCCGGGCCATGGAGCGGATGCCCTCGTCGGCGTCGGTGGCCATGGCCTCGGCGTTGGCGAGTTGCTCTTCGGTCTCGCGGTACCGCCGGAAGGTCGTAACCAGTGTGTCCAGGCGCGCGTACTCACGAGAG
>JAWOFB010000234.1:0-5064 GCA_046482445.1 Ectothiorhodospiraceae bacterium
CCCCAGGACGGCGAGCTGGTGGACAACCCCTACGACAACTGGAGTGACATCGACTCCAGCCTGCCGGACCGGGAGATCGAGGTCCTCGGCCCGCCCACGACCTCCGGCACACGCGATGCCTTCGAGGAACTGGTCATGGCCGCGGTCAGCGAAGACGCCGGTTACGACGGTGAGTACACCGAAATCCGGGACGACGGCGCCTACGTGGACTCGGGCGAGAACGACAACCTGATCGTCCAGCGTATCCAGGAGAATACCGCATCCATTGGCGTGTTCGGCTACAGCTTCCTGGAAGAGAACCGGGACGTGATCAAGGCGGCCTCGGTGGACGGCGTCGAGCCCACCACGGAAGCCATCTCCAAGGAAGAGTATCCGGTGGCCCGGAGCCTGTGGTTCTACATCAAGAACGCGCACGAGGGCGACATCGTCGACGGCATTGACGAGTACGTGAGCCTGTTCATGGATGACCTGATGATCGGCCCCGACGGCCTGCTCATCGATGAAGGTTTGATCCCGCTGCCGGACGAGACCCGGTCCCGCTGGCAGGAGCAGGTCGCCGAGCGCCACGAGCTCGAGCGCAGCGATCTGGAGTGATCGCAGCAACGGCAGGCTGCCGGCAGGCGGACTGCCGACCACGGGCACGGATGCCCGTGCTTGACTTGATTGGCACCCGGCGGCGGGTGCCAGCGGAAACGGCGCGGGTCGTTTCCGGCGGGCTGACGGGCCGGGAACGGCCTGTCAGCCGTCAGTCCGGTCCCTTGACGCGCGAGCGCGTCAGGGACCGCCGAATCGTGGGCCCGGCCGGTGTTCCCGGCCGGGTTCTGTTGTTGCCGGTTTCCGGTTGTCAGTGGCCGGGCGCCGGCTGATGGGCCGGGACAGCCCGCCGTGGTGCGGGCCTCGTCCGGGCGGAATGCATGGCATCGCCGACGGGGACGCCGTCCCCTTGCTGGTCGCGGTTGCGAGGAGGCGTTTGTGGGTGTCGGAGAGACAATCCTGATCCTCCTGGCGGGGTTGATCCCGCTGGGTTATGCCGCCTTTTACGTGGGCCGGCGCAAGGCACTGGACACGGTGGCCGACGGCGTGCACATGCACTCCCGGCCCCAGCAATACGGCTGGTACTCCACCGTATCCATGGCGCTGCCGGCGATGGGGGTCGCGGCAGGGCTGTCGCTATTGAATCTGCTCGGCGTCATAGCCCTGCCGGCGGAGCTGGTGGTGCTCATGGCGCTGGTCACCGGTGGCGCCGGTTTTGCCCTGGGGCTGCGCCTGATCCGCCCGGCACTGCGTGCGCGCAACGCGCTGGACAGTCTCATCCGGTGGCTGCTGCTCGGCGCCGCGATGATCTCGATTCTGACGACCTTCGCGATCGTCCTCTCGGTGCTGTTCGAGGCCATTCGCTTCTTCCGCGAGGTCAGCGTCTGGGAGTTCATCACCGGTACCGTCTGGGCGCCGGGGGACTCGTTCCTGGAAGCCGCCGGACGCGGTGACGAGGTCGGCGAGCGCGGTTCCTCGTTTGGCTCCGTGCCGCTGTTCGCCGGCACCTTCATGGTCACCGGCATTGCCATGACGGTGGCGCTGCCCATCGGCCTGTTGTCGGCGATCTTCATGTCGGAATACGCCAGCCCGCGCATCCGCGGGATCGCCAAGCCGCTTCTGGAGATTCTCGCGGGGATTCCCACCGTGGTCTACGGCTTTTTCGCGGCGATCACCGTAACCCCCGTGGTGGTGGATATCGCGGCGTTGTTCGGTCTGGACGCGTCCTACAGCAATATCCTGTCGCCGGGCATCGTCATGGGGATAATGATCATCCCCTTCATCTCGTCGCTGTCGGACGATGTCATTAACAGCATCCCCCAGAGCCTGCGTGAGGGTGCGTACGCTCTCGGGACCACCCGCTCGGAGACCATCCGCAAGGTGATTGTGCCGGCCTCGTTGCCGGGGGTGATTTCCGCCTTCCTTCTGGGTGTCTCGCGGGCTCTCGGGGAGACCATGATCGTGGTCATGGCGGCGGGTGTACGCCCCAACCTCACCTGGAATCCGCTGGAAGACATGACCACGGTGACGGTGAACATCGTCTACGCGCTCACCGGGGACCAGTCCTTCGACAGTCCGCAGACGCTGGCGGCCTTCGCCCTGGGTCTGGTGCTGTTCATCGTGACCCTGACCCTGAACGTGATCTCCACCGTCCTCGTGCGGCGATTCAAGCAGCAGTATGACTGAGCGAGACAGCATGACCACGCGACGACTGACCGGCTCCGCCAATGATCCCCGCATGCTGCGCCGCTACCGGGCGGAGCGGCGCTTCCGCATGTGCTGCATCGGTGCGCTGCTGCTGGCACTGGCCATCATCGTGACCTTTTTCACCAACATTATCAGTCAGGGCTATACGGCGTTCTGGCACCACGAGGTGCAGGTCACGGTGGATTACAACGAACGCGCCGAGCGCCTGGGTCAGTTTGCCCTGGAGCGGGAGATGCGCGAGGTGGCCACGCGCGGAGCCACCCGATCCATCCCCCGGGCCATCGACCGCAATCCGGATCTCCTGGGAACCACGGAGGAGCGTTGGTTTCCAGTCAAGGGCGAAATCGACCAGTACCTGAAAAACGGCCGCTCCATCGACGCGTCGCTGCAGGACAAGGTGGACGGCATGATGGCCGACGGGCGGATCCGCAGCGGCTTTAACTGGCAGTTCTTTACCGCGGGCGACTCCAAGCTGCCCGAGCTGGCCGGCATCCTGTCGGCGGCGGTGGGGACGGTCTACGTACTCTCCATTACGGTGCTGTTCGCCTTCCCCGTCGGGGTGATGTCGGCGGTCTACCTCGAGGAGTTCGCTCCCGACAACCGCTTTACCCAGGGTATCGAGATTAATATCAATAACCTCGCGGCGGTGCCGTCGATCCTGTTCGGCCTGCTCGGCCTGGCGGTGTTCATCAATTTCTTCGGGGTGCCGAGGTCCTCCGCCCTGGCCGGGGGGCTGACGCTGGGGCTGATGACGCTGCCCATTATCATTATCAGTACCCGGGCGGCACTGCGGGCGGTCCCCGATCCCATCCGACTGGGTGCGTTCGCCATGGGCTGCTCGCGCTGGCAGGTCGTGCGCGACCACGTCCTGCCGGCGTCCCTGCCGGGTATTCTCACCGGCACCATCATCGGCATCGCCCAGGCCATGGGGGAGACGGCACCGCTGATCATCGTGGGCATGATCGCCTATATCCCGGACGCGCCCACGAGCATCTTCCAGTCGGCCACGGTCCTGCCGGCCCAGATCTTTACCTGGGCCGGCGAGCCGGAGCACGCCTACGTCGAAAAGACAGCCGCCGGCATCATGGTGTTGCTCGGTGTCCTTCTCAGTCTCAACGCTGCCGCGGTCCTCCTGCGCCGCAAGTTCGAACGTCGCTGGTAGCGACATGCGAGGGGTTCCCATGTACTCTGAAAACGCGCCTTCACCCAGCACCACGACGGAATGGCAGACGGATATGGCACCGCAGGAGGAAGCGCCGGAGCCACCGGAGCCGGTGGGGCATCCGGAATCCAGTGAGCGTGACGTCAAGGTTCGGGCCGACAGCGTTCGGCTGTGGTACGGCGAGGCCCAGGCGCTGCACAACGTCAACCTGGACGTCTACGCCCGGGAAGTAACGGCGCTCATCGGCCCGAGTGGCTGCGGCAAGACCTCGTTCCTGCGGTGTCTCAACCGCATGAACGATCTGATCCCCAGTTGCCACATCGAAGGCCAGATTACCCTGGACGGTGAAGACATCTACGATCCCAGCGTCGACGTGGTCCAGCTGCGCAGTCACGTGGGCATGGTCTTCCAGAAGCCGAACCCGTTCCCCAAGAGCATTTTCGAGAACATCGCCTACGCCCCGCGGTTGCACGGCATTGCGAACAATCGCACGGAGCTCCAGGAGCTGGTGGAACATTCGTTGCGGCGCGCGGGTCTCTGGAAAGAGGTGGCGGATCGCCTGCATACCCCGGGCACGGAGCTCTCGGGAGGCCAGCAGCAGCGGTTGTGTATCGCTCGGGCCATTGCGGTCAACCCCGAGGTGATTCTCATGGACGAGCCGGCGTCGGCTCTGGACCCGCTGGCCACTGTGACCATTGAGGAGCTCATCGACGAGCTTAAGCACCGCTACACGATTGTCATTGTCACCCACAATCTCCAACAGGCGGCGCGCGTGGCTGGCTATACGGCGTTTTTCCACCTGGGCGAGATCGTGGAGTTCAACGACACGGACACCCTGTTCACCAATCCGCGCGAGCAGAAAACGGAAGACTACATCACGGGTCGCTACGGCTAGAAGCGCCGGACCCCCTGCGCACCGGTAATGCCTGGATCGAGGCCGCTATGGACACGAAGAGCATCACGCAGCACATCTCCCAGCAGTACAACGAAGAGCTGGAGACGATTCTCACCAAGGTCATGAACATGGGCGGCCTGGTGGAGCGGCAGATCAGCGATGCCCTCACGGCCCTGGTGGAGGGCGACACGGAACGAGCGGAGAAGGTCGTGACCAGCGACTATCTGGTGAATGCCGCCGAGGTCGAGATCGATGAGGAATGCACCCATGTCATCGCGCGGCGCCAGCCGGCAGCCATCGATCTGCGCCTGGTTCTGGCCGTGATCAAGACCATCACCGACCTGGAGCGCATCGGTGATGAGGCGGAGCGCGTCGGCCGCATGGCGTTGCATCTACTCGACCAGGACCGGCGCTATGGTGCCATGGACGAGGTACAGGCGCTGGGTGATCACATTCGGCACATGATGCACGAGGCACTGGATTGTTTCGCGCGCATGGATGCCGAGCAGGCCGTGCGGGTGGCCCAGGAAGACATCAAGGCGGACGCCCAGTACGACTCCATCTTCCGGCAACTCGTGCCCTACATGCAGGAAAACCCCCAGTCCATCCCGGCGGTGCTGGATATCATGTGGGCAGCGCGCTCCTTCGAGCGTATCGGTGACCGCGCCCGCAATATCTGCGAGTACGTGGTGTACTTCGTGCGTGGCAAGGACGTCCGGCACACCAGCTTCGAGGAAATGGCGGCAGAGGCCACCGGCGACCGCCG
>JAWOFB010000292.1:0-3636 GCA_046482445.1 Ectothiorhodospiraceae bacterium
GCTGACGATTATCATCGCCATCCTCATCGTGGTGCTGGCGTTCGAGCAGGTCTCGTCGGCCATCCGCAAGCGCGTCATCTGACGAGCGGTTGCGACGGAGAGCCGTGCCGCCCGGCAGGCTCCTGGAAAAGCTCGTGCCACGCGGCCGGAGGTACTTATCCGTCCGCGTTGCGCGCGTGCTGGCGCGGCCTGTGCCGCTTCACCATCCTGCGAATCATTGATGCCGGTGCGGACCGTCAACCGGTGGCGGTCCGCGCTTTTTCGCCCGCATACAGTGTCCGCGCCAAGCGACCTTAGGCCGTTCGCCGCTGCGCCACCCCCGCCCGCCGGTGAGCCATCCAGGCATGCGCGGACGCATGGTCCTGCCGACCAGTTATCATGGCCCCCGATCGTGGTGTTGCCACTTCCGAAAAGCACGCTCGTGGCCGGAGTGCGCCCGCCGGCAGCGGTGAGCCGTTCCGGTATCATGGGTTAGCACCAGCGGGCATGGCCGGGTGGGCGGGGCATGCGTTGACGGCCCTTTGGTGACAGGCTGCCCAACGCCATGCGACCGCGATCCACGATGCACTGAACGGCGCTCTCCGTGTTGCGCGGTGCACGAATGAAAACGCCGCTCGTTTTCGGTAGCTTATTATCATTTTCACCTGCAACACATAACCGGGTTCGCTTGCAGCGGGTGTGAAAAGGCGCTGTGACGCCGTAATCGTCAACGCCCGCGCGGCAGTGGGCCCTACACCAATCGACCTCTTGGGAGTCGCCACAATGGTAGAAGCAGCCGCCGTCAAGGCCGGGGAGGCCTGGGAACGCCAGGCGCAGATCGATGCCCTCAAGTCCGCCAGCGTGGACGTGCTCGTCATCGGGGGTGGTGCCAGTGGTGCCGGCGTGGCACTGGATGCCCTCAGCCGGGGCCTTTCCGTGGCACTGGTGGATCGTCAGGATTTCATGGCCGGGACATCGAGCCGCTCCACCAAGCTCATTCATGGCGGTGTTCGTTACCTGGAGCAGGCCTTCAAGAGCCTGGATTACGGCAAGTATCAGCTGGTCAAGGAAGCGCTGGCCGAGCGCAAGCGCATGCTCAACATGGCGCCGCATCTCGCCTGGCCGCTGACGCTGATCACGCCGGTGAAAAGCCTCATCGGGCTGCCCTACTACCGCATGGGGCTGGGCCTGTACGAGTTGCTGTCCGGCTCGCAGCGGCTCGGTCGGGCGCGCATCGAGAGCAAGGCCGCCATGAAACGCGCCTGCCCCAGCCTTGATCTGTCTCAGCTCAAGGGTGGCGTCAGCTACATGGACGGGCAGTTCGACGACGCCCGCTTCGGGGTCGCCATGGTCCGCGGGTTGCTCGAGCGCGGCGGGCACGCGCTCAATTACACCGGCGTGGAGGAGTTGCTGTTCAGCGACGGGGCGGTGAGCGGCGCTCGTTGCCGGGACCTGCTCACCGATCAGGAACTGACCATCAACGCCAAGGTGGTGGTGAACTGCACCGGCCCCTGGACGGACGGTCTGCGCCAGATGGCCGATCCGGAGGCCAAGCCGTTGCTGACCGCTTCCAGCGGCATCCACGTGTCGTTCAACAAGGACCTGTTGCCCGAGGGACGCGGCATTCTGGTGCCGGAGACCGAGGACGGGCGCGTGCTGTTCATCCTGCCGTGGCTGGGCAAGACGCTGGTGGGTACCACCGACGACAAGGCCCCGATTACCGATGACCCCAAGGCGACCCAGGACGAGATCGACTATATCCTGCGCCACGTCAACGAGTGGCTGGACGAGCCGCTGACGCACGACGATATCAGCGCGACCTTTTCGGGACTGCGGCCGCTGGTGAGCAGCCCGGACGAAGATTCCTCCGCCGGTCTCAGCCGCGATCACGTGATTCTCAACGAGAAGGGCCTGTTCAGTCTCACGGGCGGCAAGTGGACCACCTGGCGGCGCATGGCCGAAGACTGTGTGGATCAGGTCGTCAAGGCCCATCCGGAACTCAAAGCCGGTGACTGTGGCACGCACGAGTTGCGGCTGCCCGGGGCCGATGGTGACCGCTCCAAGACCGACGCTGCCCTGCAGGAACTCCCGGAGGACGTGGCCGCGCACCTGTGGGAGGCCTACGGGGACCGTGCTCACCTGGTCCTGGCGCAGGGCTCCAGCGAGCGCCTCGTGGACGGCGCCCCCTACGTGCGGGCGGAGCTGGACTGGGCCGTGCACCACGAAGGCGCCTGCAAGCCCGACGATATCCTCTATCGCCGGTTGCGCGTGGGTATGCTGGACGCATCCGTGGCCGAGGCCATCCGCAGCGAGGTGGAATCCCTCCTGGCCGCGGCCTGAGGGCGTGACGTTCCGGCGCCGCGGGCGGTTGGCTGCCGTGGCGCCGTCTCGAACCCCGTAGCAACTCCCCGAACGAGGGCAATTGCCGCCGGTGACGCCCCGTTTTAGTGCAGGGCGCCGGCCCGTCCTTCCTCTTCGACTTCTTGCCAATCAGCAACCTGCAGTCCTCTCCCTGGGTGGTACGAGCTTTGCTTTCCCTCTGTGCCGACGGGGCGGTTCCGTGTATGACCCGGTCCCGCGCCCAGCACCACGAGGGTCACGATGATGAGCAACAGTCCCACACAAGACTTTACTGACGAACAAAAGCGCTATCTCGAGGGGTTTCTCAGCGGGATTGATACGCTGCGCACCGGTCAGGGCCTCGGCGGTCTGTTCGCGCCGGAGGACGATACCCCGGTGGGCGACGGCGGGCCCGATGCCCTGCACCTCGCCGCACAAGCCGCCACCGAAAAGGCGGGCGGCAAGTTGGTCAAGGAAGAGCTCGCCAAGCGCGACGAGCCGGCGCTGGATATCTGGCAGAAGATCCGGCGCAACGCGGCGGCGGGCCGCTTCCCGGAAGGCACGGACGTGTTTCGCTACAAGTTCCACGGCCTGTTTTACACCGCGCCCAATCAGGACGCGTACATGTGCCGGATGCGTCTACCCAACGGCATTCTCACGGCGGATCAGGCCCGCGGCGTCGCCACCATGGGTGAGCAGTACGCCGGCGGCTACGCCCACGTCACCACGCGCGCGAATCTGCAGATCCGCGAGATTCCCGCCGAGCATGCGCCCAACGTGCTCATGGACCTTCAGGACCTGGGCATCATCAACCGCGGTTCCGGGTGCGACAACATCCGCAATATCACCGGCGACCCGCTGGCCGGCGTGGATCCGCAGGCACTCATTGATACGCGGCCCCTGTGCCAGGAGATGCACTACCACATCCTGTACCACCGGGAGCTCTACGGCCTGCCGCGCAAGTTCAATATCGCCTTCAACGGCGGTGGCCGGGTGCGCGGCGTCTCGGATACCAACGACATCGATTTCACCGCGGTCCGTGTCACCGGTGGCGGGGGTGTGGAACCCGGGGTCTACTTCCGCCTCGGTCTCGGCGGTATCCCGGGCCACGACGCGTTCGCCGGCGACACGGGCTGGCTGCTGACGCCCGCCGAGTGCGTGCCCGCGGCGGATGCCGTGCTGCGCGTTTTCATCCAGCAAGGGGATCGGACCAATCGCAAGAAAGCGCGGCTGAAATACGTGCTGGACCGCATGGGCATGGCGGCCTTTCTGGAGCAGGTGCGGGAGTACCTGGACTTTGAGCCGCAGCCAGCCGGC
>JAWOFB010000385.1:0-7008 GCA_046482445.1 Ectothiorhodospiraceae bacterium
CCAGCGCCCTGACCACAGCCCCCGGGTCCAGGCCGCCGTGTCCCGGGTCCAGGACAAAGTGCCAGCCCCGTAATGAATTGCCGGCAGGTGAAAGGCGGGAGACCTTGGTTTCAAAAAACCGCCTCATCCGTAGCAGTGTCAACCACACTGAATTTCCCTGAGGCACCATCCGAAAGGATAGCAATTTTTGGTGCATTTGGATAAAACCCTGCCTGGTTCAGTTTGATGTTTCCCTGCCCCTGCCCCTGACCCTGACCCTGACCCTGACCCTGACCCTGACCCTGACCCTGATTCTCCTGGGCGACGGCCACGCTGCCGACCGCCAGCGCCGCTGCGGCCACCGCGGAACACAGAACACTCTTGCTCATCATTTGTTTCACCATCATGGATTCTCTCCTGTCCTTGCCCGTTACCGGGCTTTCTCGCGTTGAACGTGATTCTACCCTGAAGTACAAGCACCCCCGTCCTCCGGGCCACTGCGCCTGTCAAGCAGGGACGTAACGTTAGCAGCCGCCGCGTGAACGCTGTCAACTTGGCCTGCGTTCCGCTGCAGCTATCCCCTCTGACGGCGATCGTCGCTACAGGTTCCCACGGATTTTCAATCCATCGCTACGACGCCGCTAGGGAGGTGTATCCGCTGGCAACCCAACGGCGCGGCGGTCCGCTCTTAGGATGCCGCGCGAGCGCACGCGGGCGACCAGGAACCACGTATTAACCTTTCAGCAAGTACGGGTAGCGCGGCGCGGCGGGCGACCCCCTGTTTGGCCCCATCGGTTCGTGGATGCCCGGCCGCCGCCCCAAAGGCCTGTGGGTCATGAAACCCTCCAGGGGTTTTTCCGCTGTCTTGCCATAAAGGCGAATCAAGGCGATGAATCCTGACGCCATTTCTGAACCGGTATGCGCTTGCGTCTCATCGGGGCAGGCGCTATTCTCCGCGCCCCGCTTGCAGGCAGATGTCATGAACGCCCTCAGCCTTCACCGAATCCACAAGACGTACCCCGGCGGCACCGCGGCTGTGCGCGATATCAGCCTGGATGTATCCGCTGGCGAGTTTTTCGGACTTCTGGGCCCGAATGGCGCAGGCAAGTCCACTCTCATCGGGATTATAACCAGCCTTGTTCGAGCCACGTCCGGGCAGGCCAGGATTTTTGGCTACGACGCCGACAAGCAACCCTGGGAGGCGAAAAGCCGACTCGGTTTGGTCCCCCAGGAGTTCAACTTCAACGGCTTTGAAACGGTCCACCAGATCGTGCTCAATCAGGCCGGGTACTACGGCATTCCACGACGCCAGGCACGGACTCTTGCAGAGAAGTACCTGCGCAAACTGGACCTGTGGGATAAGCGCGACGATGCCGCCCGCACTCTCTCCGGAGGCATGAAGCGACGCCTGATGATCGCCCGCGCCCTCGTCCACGAACCGCCGCTGGTCATCCTCGACGAACCCACAGCCGGCGTCGACATCGAACTCCGACGGTCCATGTGGGCCTTCCTGCGCGAGATTAACGCACAGGGTACGACCATTATTCTCACGACCCACTACCTGGAAGAAGCAGAAACCCTGTGCCGGCGCCTGGCGATTATTGATAACGGCGAGATCATCGAGCATACGGACACCCAGACGCTGCTCAACCAGCTGAATCGCCATGCCTTTGTCCTCGACGTCGAAGGCGATACAACGGCGGCTGCCGCCATCACCGGATACCGCATCACTGAACTCGACAACCAGCGACTAGAGGTGGAGATCCGCGACAACCAGTCGCTCACGGCGCTTTTCCAGGCGCTCGCCGAACGCGGGATCACTGTATTGAGCATGCGCAACAAAGCGAATCGGCTGGAAGAGCTGTTCCTGGATCTCGTGGACACTGCCGACGACGACTCCTCTGGCGACACGGCGCGCGCGTTCGACCGCAGCGAGCCGGCATGATGGCACCGGGCCACCTCCAGCAGTCGCTCGTCGCGCTTCAGACCATTGTCCTCAAGGAAGTGACCCGCTTTCTGCGCATCTGGGCTCAAACCCTGCTGCCGCCGGCGATCACCATGTCGTTGTACTTCGTGATCTTCGGCAATCTAATCGGCCCACGGATCGGCCCCATGGAAGGCTACACCTACATGGATTTCATCGTACCCGGGGTCATCATGCTGGCAGTGATCACGAACTCCTACGGGAATGTGGTGTCGTCGTTCTTCGGCGCCAAATTCCAGCGCCACGTGGAAGAACTCCTGGTCTCACCCACGCCCGACGCGGTCATCCTCGCCGGTTACGTGGCAGGTGGCGTGGCCCGTGGTCTGTGTACAGGGTTAATCGTCACCATCGTGGCGAGCCTGTTTACCGAACTCCAGATTCACAGCCTTCCGATCGTCATCTCGGTTGTCTTTCTGACGTCCGTGCTCTTCTCGCTGGGCGGGTTCGTCAACGCAGTGTTTGCCCGCAAGTTCGACGACATCGCCATCATCCCGACCTTTGTCCTGACACCGCTGACCTACCTGGGCGGGGTTTTCTATTCGATTAGCCTGTTACCGGATTTCTGGCAGGGCGTGTCCATGGCGAATCCCGTTCTCTACATGGTCAACGCATTCCGCTACGGGTTCCTCGGTGCCTCGGATATCCCTGTCGGGATCGCGTATGCACTCATTGGGACTTTCATCGCGCTACTGACCGTCGTTTGCCTGGTGTTGTTGCGCAAAGGGGTGGGCCTGCGCGGCTAGGGAAACGCAATCGAGAGAGTGCCGCCGGCCGCTGCCACCGCGGCAACGGCCAGCGCCGGCTGGGTGGTGGTGTTACTGAACCCGCAGCTCCTCGACGGAGCGACCCCGGGCTTCCCAGTCCTTGATCCAGGCCGGCTTGCGACCACGACCGGACCATCCCTTATTGGGATCCTCCGGGTGACGGAAGCGGATCGTGCCCGACCGATTACTGGACTTGCCGGCATTCGCGGGGACCAGATCGGAAACAGCCACCCCATACTTGTCGGCAACCTCCTTCAGTTCCTTCTGTGCCTGTTTGATGTCTTGCCGACGGCGCTTGTTCAACTCCTTGTCGATATCCTTTTTTAGCTGATTCAGTTCCGGTGTCGTGTAGTTACTAAGGTCCATTATGACTCCTAGAGCGGTTATAGTAAGTGGAATCGCGTCGGCATAAAAAGCAGACGTACCCCGTTGGCGAATCCCTCGGTAACGATAATGGATCGCTTCGCTTGATTCAATATCGTCAATCACGACAGCGAGCATTCCGCGAGCCTATGACTTTCAAGGGATTCGACGAAGTATCGCCGAGATGGCCATGGCGACGACATCGCCTCTGGCGACCGGCACAATGACAGCTGCTCCAGCCGCAGGACCCGCGGCAATTCCTGTGTGCCTTTTCGCAAGTGCCTTGTTGCAACGATGAGGATGGCGGCCCCTGGAACATACTGGAACGGAACAGTAACCTCGGGCCGGATCCCAGTGGCCCATGCCAACGCTGCGCAATAACCGGAAGCCCCTTTTATTCCGCACGCGAAATCCGGCGCAGAGCCGCTTTATTGGACACGAGACCGGACATGACAGGGAGGCAACGCTGGAACAAAACCGCCGCCCCGGAATGCTCACCAACCTTTAAGGAAGTAAAGCCGCAAACTGGTGATCAACGGTCCAGGCTCGTAACCGCGATCGCGACGATGATTTCCCTTGGCAAGCGGACAGGCTGTAGCACCCCGCCACATGGGGTGTGTAGGATTCACGCCTGAGTCACTGAACAACCGTGGCGGTGGCTTCATCGCAGTCCAGGGGGCAATCCCGCGAATCCACGATTCCGAGGCCCGGTAGCAAAAGCGGCAGAGTCCGCTGCGCATGCGCGCCAACAGGGCAATCGGCAACTCTCAAATCGGTCTGAAGACGCCCATGTATAATCAAGTTTCTACCATCCCCGCTGTTCTCACCGTGGAACTGGACCTGGATACGGCCGCCGCAAGCCAGCCTCCGGGCCCGCTGGACTGGCAGGAAGCCGCTCAGCTCTGCTGGGCCCTGGCGGAGGACCTGCAGCGAATCCTTGGGCCGCTGGACCGGTTCGGGTTCGTGGTGCTCGGCGGTCTCTACGATCTGACGGAGATCCTGCAACCGGGGATGACGCTGGTGGATACGGTAGCGGAGCTCTATCGTCGCAGCCTGCCCGACAACCGCTTCCAGCCACAGGTCATGGCGGTCGGTGTCCAGGGCGAGGGGTTTCCGGTGCCTGCCATCGCGCCGGCCTGCCGGCCGGGGTCGGGGCCGTTGCTCGCGGTGCCCTTTGTCCTTCTGGGCGAAGGTCAGGCCATGGATGAACTCGGCACGCGAATGGAAAAGGATCTGCTGGAAAAAGGGCGTGCGTCGCTGCGAACCGGCGAGGTCATTCAGGAGGCGTTCGGAGTGACCGCCCTGAACCTGTCATTCGCGACGTTCAACGACCTCTGCGCTCTTCTGAAGGTTCAGCTTGAGCATGCAGGCTTCGGTCCCCTGTGGCAATTGCTGGAAGCCGCGCTTTTCACGGACCGGCCACCGGCGCGCGTGGAACTCCCCGAGGGCAACCTGTTTCTGGTCGATGGGGCGGAGGCCTACGTCCGGTTTCTCACGTTTGCACAGTGGCGCGAGCAATTGCCTGACAGCGCTGACCCGGCCGCGGATTACGGCCGCTTCCATCAACTCCAGCGCCAGTATACAGCGGGCCTGGCGGCGCACGGACTCAGTGTGCAAACGGTGGAGCCCCATGCGGACCTAACCGCCGAGGAGATGGATACCGCCCTGGGGATTGCCCGCATGGAAGCCATGCCGCCGGATACCGAGGAGGTCAACGAGGTCATCGTCGACAAGAATGACTGGCGGGATGTGGCGGGTATCAGCTTGACCGAGCACAGTCGCGCTGGAATGGGGCCGGTTGCCTACACCGTCGTCGCATACGATGGTCGCGATCAGGTGATCTATTACGCCAACCAGTACCCCCTCACTCCCGACGCCATCCAGCGAATCCGCGGCCACTGGCAGGACGTTGCCGCGCAACAGGGGCTGGAACTGTCATTCATGCAGCCTGGCGACATCCTGCACGGGCCCGAGGCCGGACAGTTGGTGCCCTGGCCGGAAGCCACCGGCCCGGGCCACTGACACGGATTCGCCATCATGGGCGCACACGCGCGCAACGCACTGCTGGCAGTGATCGTCGGCGCCGTCTTCCTGGATACCCTCGCCTACGGGATGATCGTGCCCATGCTGCCCTCCCTGGGGCGCCTTCTGGGCTTTGGCCAGACCGGCGCCGGGGTTGTCCTGGCCAGTTATGCCGCCGGCATTGGGCTGGGAACACCCGCCGCCGGACTGGCCATTCGCCGCTGGGGTGATCGGCTGCCGCTGCTCATCGGAGTCGGTGGTCTGACCCTGAGCCTGATCCTGTTCGTTGTGGCGACGGACCTGGTCACGATACTGATCGCGCGCACCCTTCAGGGTGCGGCGTCGGGAACGATCTGGACCACCGGCCTGACCGCGGTCGCCGATCGCTACCCGGCACGCCAACGCGGCCCCATGATGGGATCCATCATGGCCGCCTTCGCGATCGGACTGATGGCCGGGCCGCCTTTCGGTGGCTTTGCAAGCGATTGGCTGGGCCCTCGGCTGGCCTTCACAGCCCCCGGTGCCTTCGGGATTGTCCTCACCGTGACCGCCGTCGCCACGGTTCGCTTGCTGTCACGCCGCATGGCGCCCGGCCCCGTCCCGGCGGCACAACTCCTTCGCGACCCGTCCCTTCTCGGGCTTGCCGTGGTGGTGGCCGCAGTCGCTGCCGTCATGGGATTACTGGAGCCAACCCTGCCGCTGTACCTGGAGCAACGTTTCGGCACGGAACCGAGCACCATCGGCGTCCTCTTCGGGTTGGTGGCCCTGGCCCTCGCCATCGGATCACCGATAGCCGGTCGATGCGCGGAGCGCGTGGGAGCCGTCAGCACCATACGCTGGGCCGCGTATGCACTGGTTGTTCTGTTGCCGCTGTTTGCCCTGGCCCCGGGGGCTCTTTGGACGGCGCCCGTGTTCGCGGCGACAGGCTTGGCCTGTGCCGCGGCGCTCGCCCCGGTTCTGCCCGGCATGGCGGAACGCGTGGATGCACACGGTGGACGTTCCTACGCTGTTGCCTACGCGCTCTTCAATCTGGCGTTTGCACTCGGCTTGATGGTGGGGCCGCTGGCAGGCGCCGCTTTGGCCTCGAACCTCGGACTCCTGCCAACGCTATTGCTGACTGCGGGCTTGCTGGCTGCCGGCACCGCCGGCATGGATTGCCTTGCCCTTGCCCGCCGGCATAACCCGGCCAACGGGAAACAATGACTCAGTCAGACGATGGATGACGGAAGCGCCCCGCGTGCGGGCCTTGCATTCACGGGTTTACGTACCCGTGATGCCAATGGCCATCGTCATCCGGGGCGTACCGCTCGCGGTGATGAAGGCGCCCGTCCCCGGCCATCCAGAACTCCATGAGAGTTGGATCCACGCGGTAGCCGGACCAGTGCGGTGGCCGGGGGATCGTCACTCCCTGATAGTAGCGCTCCAGCTCGGCGACCCGTTGTGCCAACACCTCGGGACTGTCGAGCGGCTGCGACTGGTGCGAGGCCCAGGCCCCGATCTGACTCAGGCGTGGGCGTGAGGCGAAATACCCATCCGCCTCCGCGTCCGGTACCGGGCTAACCCCTCCTTCAACCAGGACCTGACGGCCAAGCGGTGGCCAGTAAAATGTCAGTGCAGCCCGAGGCTGAGCGGCCAGATGCTGTCCCTTGCGGCTCGTCGTGTTGGTGTAGAACACGAAACCGGCCTCATCGACCCCCTTGAGAAGCACAGTGCGCGCAGCCGGCTGCCCCGCGGGGCTCACAGTCGCGAGCGTCATGACAGTGGCATCGTCAATGGCCTCGCAGGCCTTCGCCTCCTGGAACCACGTCTGAAAACGCTCGATCGCCTGTTCACGCACGCCCATTGTCCTCTCACGCCTCCGTCGAACCAGTCACTTCCAGGGTCAATCCGTCGACC
>JAWOFB010000048.1:0-7148 GCA_046482445.1 Ectothiorhodospiraceae bacterium
CGTCTGCGCGCCTGTCATCCTGTTCGCGCCCCGAACAGCATGAGATCGGACACGATTGTCTGGAAAGGATCGTTTCACGCGTTGTGTTTGACCGTGCCGAGCCGTTCCACGTCGTAGCCACCCAGGGCGTCGGCGCGGGCCTGCAGCCGATCGCCCCGGGCGAACTCCAGCAGCCGCTGGACGGGCGGCTCGAAGTAGCTGCGTCGGCGCAGGGCGAGGTCGAAGTCTTCCTTGTGCATGGGAATGAAATCCAGGCCGTGGCGCCGTGCCGCCGCCTCCACGGCCAGGCCGGCATCTGCTTCGCCCTCGCGTATCGCCAGAGCCAGATCGTCCTCGCTGAGTGAGGCGTGGGGCGCGTAATGCAGCGTCTCTGGGTCGATGCCGTGGTGACGGAGTAGCCCGCGGAACAGGGCGTCGGCTCCGGCCTCGCGCTGGCGGTGGGCGACTCGTAGCCGGCTCGCGGCAAGGTCGGCCAGCGAGCGGATGCCCGCCGGGTTGCCGGGCGACACCAGCAGCCCCTGGCGGCGCCGTGCCCAGTGGATGATGACCAGGTCCCGCATTCCCGCAAGCCCCAGATGCCGCGGGTGATTGGACTCGCCCGTGGCCGGATCCGTGAGGTGCAGGCCCGCCACCATGGCCTCGTCGCGGAGCAGGCGCTGGACGCCGTCGCCGCTGCCATTGCACAGCAGTGCCAGGTCGGCGCCGGCCTCCCGGATCGCCCACTCCAGCAGCGGGTCCTGGCTGCCCGCGAGCACCGGTGCCACCGACCGTGCCGGTGCCTGATCGCCCTCCAGGTGGTTCATGACCCACAGGTCGATGCTCTCCCGCGGGAACAGCAGTTTGCCCGTGACCTTGGTGGACGGGATCAGGCCCTGGCGGACCAGATCGTAGACCTTGCGCTCCTTCATCCGCAGGTAGGCGGCCACTTCAGCGGTGGTCAGGTAGCGGTGCCAGCCGTTGCCGTCTTCCTGTGTCATATAACTGCACACATTTCAGGGATTCGTGTTTTTTGTCGTCTCGTTGCACAGAATGACATGCATGAGACGCAAGACGCCGCACGAGTCGAACCACTGTGGATAATCCCTTCGCCGCCGCCTTCCGGTTGATCGTGGCCATGGACCCGGAGCTGGTGGGGATCGTGCTGCTGTCCCTGCGCGTATCGCTCATGGCCGTGGTGATCGCCAGTGCCGTGGCGTTGCCCGTCGGGGCGGCCGTGGCGCTGTGGCGGTTTCCCGGGCGCGGCGTGGTCATCACCCTGCTGAACGCCCTCATGGGCCTGCCCCCGGTGGTGGCAGGGCTGATGGTCTACCTGCTGCTGTCCCGGGCGGGCCCGCTGGGCTCGCTGGGGCTGTTGTTCACGCCCGGGGCGATGGTCGTCGCCCAGGTCATCCTGATTGTACCCATTGTGGCCGCGCTCACCCGGCAGGTGATCGAGGAGCTCTGGGCCGAACACCGGGAGCAGCTCCAGTCGCTGGGCGTATCGCGGCTGCGGGCCATGCCGACGCTGCTCTGGGATGCGCGTTTTAGCCTGACCACGGTGGTCCTGGCCGGCTTCGGGCGTGCCAGCGCGGAGGTGGGCGCGGTGCTCATCGTCGGCGGCAACATCCAGGGGGTCACCCGGGTGATGACCACGGCCATCGCCCTGGAGACCAACAAGGGCAACCTGGCGCTTGCCCTGGGGCTGGGCATCATCCTGCTGTTGCTGGTGGCGACAGTGAACGGCCTGGCCCACGTCATCGGGGAGTCGGCCCGGAGGCGGCTGGGATGACCGCGGAGCGGGCTGAGAAGCATCACGGCGGTGCCTCGCTGTTGCCTCTGGCACTGGAGGGGGTGAGCTTTCGGCACCGCGGCCAGACCCTTCTCCATCCCCTGGACCTGTGCCTGGAGCGTCACGGCAAGACACTGCTCATGGGTCCCAACGGCGCCGGCAAGAGCCTGCTCATGCGCATCTGCCACGGGCTGCTCCGCCCGTCCACCGGGAGCGTGCGCTGGCTGGGCGACGGCGCCACCGGCGAGGCCGTGCGCCGGCGTCAGGCCATGGTCTTTCAGCGCCCGGTGATGCTGCGCCGCTCGGCACTGGCCAACGTGCGCTACGCGCTGGCTGTCCGTGGTGTCGGGCGGCGCGAGCGCCGCGAGCGGGCGGATCGGGCCATCGAGCGTTTCGGCCTGGAGGCCATCGCCCACCGCCCGGCACGGGTGCTCTCCGGGGGCGAGCAGCAGCGCCTGGCGCTGGCGCGTGCCTGGGTCCTGCAGCCGGAGATCCTGTTCATGGATGAGCCCACGGCAGCACTGGACCCGGCGGCGATCAATGCCGTGGAGCAGGCCGTGGAGGCATTCCACGCCCAGGGCACCCGCATTGTCATGAGCAGCCACGACCTGGGTCAGGCTCGGCGCCTGGCGGACGAGGTGGTGTTCCTGGCCAACGGTCGTCTGGTGGAGCGGGCGCCGGTGGCCGCGTTTTTCGAGCAGCCGCAAAGCCGCGAGGCAGCCGCCTTTATCCGGGGTGATCTGGTGTGGTGAGACCGTCTCTCGGCCCATCGTGACAGCACTGGAGGAGCCAGCCATGAAACGCCTGATTTCGAGTCTCATCGCTGCCGTCGTAGCGCTCGGGATGGTTGCAGGGGGCCAGGCGGAGGAGCGCTACATCACTCTGGCCTCGACCACGTCCACCGAGGCTTCCGGTCTGTTCGAGCACATTGTCCCGGCGTTCCGCGAGGAAACCGGGATCGACGTCCGCGTGGTGGCCGTGGGTACGGGGCAGGCCTTCGAGATCGGCCGTCGGGGTGACGCCGATATCGTGCTGGTGCACGACACCGCCGGCGAGCGGGAGTTCGTCGAAAACGGCTACGCCACCGAGCGCGCCGATGTCATGTACAACGACTTCGTCATCATCGGCCCGCAGGAGGATCCGGCCAACATCAGTGAGGCGGACAGTGCCGCCGACGCCTTTGCCCGCATCGCCGATGCCGAGGCACCGTTCACCTCTCGCGGCGATGACAGCGGCACCCACCGGGCCGAGCTCCGACTGTGGCAGAGCGCCGGCGTCGAGGATCCTTCCGGGTCCTGGTATCGGGAGCTCGGCAGCGGCATGGGCGAGACGCTCAATACCGCCGCCGGCATGAACGCCTATGTCATAGCGGACCGGGCGACCTGGGTGGCCTTCGATAACCGCCAGGATCTGGCCATTCTCTACGAGGGTGACGACGCACTGTTCAATCAGTACGGCAGCCTGCTAATCAACCCGGAACGCCATCCGGAACTCAAGCACGACCTGGCCGAGCAGTGGCATGATTGGCTGCTCTCCGAGGCCGGTCAGGAGGCGATTGCCAGTTACCGGCTGCGTGGTGAGCAGCTGTTCTTCCCCAACGCGGGGCAGGGCGCGGATCACTGATCGGTTGCTGTCGCCTTGTGGGCGGCCAGACGCGCGGCGAGCCGGCGGGTGACAAGGATCACCGCGACGAGGCCGGTAACCGCCATGAGCCACAGCCCCGGCGACCAGGCAATGGCCCCATGCCCGATGAGCACGCTGGCGGCGGTGAAAGGCAGTATGCCCACAGCGGTTGTCCAGACAAACGGCCATAAGCGGATGCCGGACAGCCCAGCGGCATAGTTGATCAGGGTGAAGGAGATCACCGGCACGAGTCGCACAATGAGAAGTTCGCCAGCCCCCACCGCACGAGTCCAGTGTTGAAAGGCGGCGTCGTAGCGCTGCGGCACAAAGCGCTCGATGGCCGGCTTCCCCGCCAGCCGCGCGATAACAAACGCAAGGATTGCCGCGATGACGGCGCCCAGCCACGTCACGCCCGTTCCCAACCAGGGCCCGAACAGCATGCCATTCGCCACGGCGATGGCGGTGGCGGGGAGTGGGAGCAGGGAATACGCGATAACGAGCCCTAGAGCCGCTGGCAGGACCCAGCGCCCCCACGCTTTCAGGCGCTCCCCAAGCGCGGCCGGTGACAAGTCCATGTCGAAGGCGAGCGCTTGACCGACCGCCCACAAAACGACGAAGGCGATGGAGACGACCACCGCCGTTACAATCAGTCCCAGCGCCCGACGCCACGCGGACGCGGGCACGGGATCATCCGGGCCCAATGCGGTCATGCAACCCCCGGCCACCGGTTTCGGGGCAGCCCGTGAACCCGCTTCATTCCCGGACCCGGTAGTAGCGCATCATGCCGTTGTCCTCATGTTCCATGTTGTGACAGTGAAGCATGTACAGGCCGTCGAAGTCCTCGAAGGCGAGGCTGATGCGCACGCGCTCGCCCGGCAACACCAGCACCGTGTCATGACGGCCGGCATCCACCATCCCTGCTCGCAGGTCATGGTCCGGGTCACCCCCGCTGCGCGAGACCACACCGAATTGTAGTCCGTGGACGTGCATGGGGTGCGGCATCATGGTGGCGTTGTGGAACTCCCAGATTTCCGTAGTCCCCAGGGCCACGATCTCGTTGTCGGCGACCGTGGTACCGTCCATGCGCCGCCCGTTGATGGTAAAGCCCCGCATCATGCGCATGCCTAACTCGATGGGGCGCACCGGGGTGGTGTCGTCGACTTGCGGCAGGCCCGTATCCGGGGCCAGACGCGCGGGAAGTGCGGGCCCGCTCGCGGGGCGCTCGGTGGCCCGGGAGCCAGCGACGCGCAGGCGTTCGGCCCCCATGGCCATGCCACCCATCATGCCGCCGCCGTTCATCATCCCGCCCATACCGCCTCCCATGCCCCCCGCATTAAACGCCTCGCTGACGAGCTCCACCGCATCACTAGGGGCGTTGTCGCCGAAATCCACCCAGAGATCCAGGCGCTCGGCGGGTGCGAGCGTAACGAACGGGAAGTCCCGGGGTTCGGTCAGTAGGCCGCCGTCGGTGCCGAGCACCGTCACCGGCCTGCCGTCGCTCCAGGCAAGCTTGTAAATGCGGGCGTTGGAGCCATTGAGGACGCGTAGCCGGTAGGCCTGGGTGCTGACCTCGCGTTCGCCCGCCGGCTGCCCGTTGACCAGCAGTTCGTCACCGCGGAAGCCGCGCATCCGCGTCATCACTTCGCCCATGCCGCCCGATAGGTACTCGAGTTCGTTGGCCTGGTTGAACCGCCGGTCCTGGAGGACCAGCAGCAGTTCCTGCTCCCCGGCCGGCAGGTCCAGGGCATCCTCGGTCTCGTCGCCGATGATCAGTGGGCCGGCCAGACCCGCGTAGGACTGAAAACCGACACGCCCGCCGTCGCGACCGTGGGCGTGCGAGTGGTACCAATAGAGCCCGGCTCGATCCGCGACGTCGAAGGCGACCGTGCGCGTCGCACCGGGCTGGATGGGATGGCGTGGCTGGCCGTCGACTATGGGCGGGACGTGCAGCCCGTGCCAGTGGACGGTGGTGTCCTCCGGGAGCTCGTTGCGCAGTTCGGCGCGCACCCGCTGCCCGCGGCGCAGGCGCAGGGTGGGGCCCAGGTAACCCTTGTCCATCGGCGTGATGACGCCGTCCGGCCCCGCCAGCGACTCGGCGCTATAGCGCCAGACTTCGCTGGCGGGGCCGCGCTTGATCGCGACCTCGTCCGGGTGGGCGGTGAGACGGAAGTCCACGTCGAACGGCCCGTCGGTAGCGGGGTTGTCCGTGGTTGTCGCCGCCGATCGGCCCTGGCCGCAGCCGCTCAGCGCGAGGCCGGGGGCGAGCGCGGTGACCGTGATCAGGCCGAGGCCGCGCAGACACGTGCGCCGCGTCTGCGTAAAGAAGGGGTCGTCCGGGATGCGGGTGGTCATGGGACGCCTTTTGTGTGGTTGCCGAGTACAGGTTGAACCTTGCCATGGTGGCAAGGTCAACGACGCGCTGCGTTCACCCCGCGCAACGCGACAACCGCGCGACGTCCTTGGTGAAGGTCTGGGCGCAGAGCTTGATGCCTTCGGCCATGTTTCGATGGGGGCGAGCATGCTCTGTGTACTCGTGCTGGAAAGGGCCGTGGCGGATGTCCAATCGGGGGCCGTGTTGCTCCGATCATCAGTCGGCTCTGTAGTCTGCCAACAAGCATGCCGCCGCCCTCCGAATCACGGCGAGGGCGTCGTTGACGCCGTCGCCTTCGCCTTTCTCGAAGTCGCTGCCTTCCATCTGGCCCATCTGGTTGGAGACGTGCGCGAAGCAGATGACCGGGCGCTGGCGGGCGGCGGCGAAGGCATAGAGTCCCGCAGCTTCCATTTCCACGGCTAGCAGGCCGCGTTCACGGTTGGCGGCGATGGCCGCCTCGGTCTCGCGGAACGGCGCGTCGGTGGTCCAGGTGGCGCCGTTGATGACCGGGACGTGGAAGTCGGTGAAGGCATCGCTCAGGCGCGCCAGGAGGTCGGGTGGCGCCTGGCTGTACGCGCCGGCGGCGCGGTAGTGGTAGCTCGTGCCTTCGTCCCGGAGGGCCTGATCGATGAGCACGAAGTAGGGCGGTGGTTGCACGGGTGCGATCTGCCCGGCGGACGTGACGCTGATCAGGAGTTCGCACCCGGATACGAACAGCTCCTCGGCAACCAGCACGGCGAACGGGGCGCCCACCGCGCAGCCCACGGCGCCCACGGTGAGACCGTCCACCGTGAACACATCCAGTTCCGTGTGGTAGCAGACCCAGTCCCGGTGGCGTTCGGCGCGGCCGTCCGCCCGCATGCGGCGGACAATGTCGCCGTCGGGGTCGAGGATGCACACGCGCGGCACCGGGCTGGTTGCTGCCTGCTTCTGGCGGCGCGCTTCGCGGAGCAGGCTTTCCGGGGTGAAGGTCGAACATTGCTCCGGCGCCTTGTCCCGCAGGATCGGGGGCGTGTCATCGGTTGGCTTCATCGGTGGCGCTCCCGGTTCTGGCGCTGACTCGCGGCCTCGGCCACGCCATCCTTAATACCGCAGTTTGGGGTTGTATTCATCAAGGCCACGGCCCGTCAGCGGCGCCGCTGCTGGCAGCGGCTCGTATTACATGTTTGGGGGCGCGGTGTCTACCGGCGGCGCGCACCGGAGCAAATCGGCGCTGGCGTCTAGAGGTTGGTCAGCTTACTAACCTTTAAGAAAGTGAAGCCAGGCCTCAGTGGTGATGGCGCCGGTGGGGCAAGGCGGGAGGAGGGCGGTGTAGTGACGCTACACAACCGACGAGTAACGCAGTCCACAGCGGCGTCCATCACCACCCGAAGGGCCTCAAGGTGC
>JAWOFB010000074.1:0-3493 GCA_046482445.1 Ectothiorhodospiraceae bacterium
CGCTCGTTTACAACTATGCGGGCTTCGCCGTCCGGCCGGACTTCAAGGTTTTCCAGCCTGGAGAGAAACCGGATCGCGCCCTGCAGGTCCACGGCAATCGCCTGACCGTTACCTTCCCGGAAGGCTGGCTGGCGGCCCATCCGTTGACCCGGGCCGACCTGGAGGTCGAGGCCCAGGCCCTGGATCGAGCCGGCTTTCGCCTGAACTACGCCTGAGCGAGGTCGGCCTCAGTCGTCCTCGACCAGGACGTAGGAGCCGTCCTCGTCGTGGGTCTCACGGCCCGTGACCGGCGGGTTGAAGGCGCACACCAGGCGCATCTCCTCGGTTCCGCCGCGCAGGATGTGCGGGTCGTGCTTGTCCAGCGCGTAGAGCACGCCGTCGTGGATGGCGTGCACCTCGCCGGTGTTCTTGTCCTCGATGCTGCCGTTGCCGGCGACGCAGTACACCGCCTCCAGGTGGTTCTTGTACCACAAGTGCAGTTCGGCGCCGGGTGGGATGCGCGTCTCGTGGAAGGAATAGCCCATGCCGTCTTTCTTCAGCAGCATGCGGTAGCTGGTCCAACCGTCGCCCTGGACTTCGCGCTCGGTCCCCTGGATGTTCTTGATGTCGACGATTTTCATTGTCTTCGGCTCTCCTCCTGTTCATTGGTCGGCGGGCGCTGCGCTGGCAGCGCCGGAGCGCACGGGCCCGCGACCAAAGCCGCGACCCGGCCCCAGCGTACCACCTGCTCTGCGGCGGGCGGTGGCCGCCGCGGCGGTGTCACGCCCCAGCCGCCTTGTCCTGATCGATGCCCAGCTCCGCCATGGCTTCCACCAGGCTGCGCTCGATGATCGCGAGCCCCTTTTCCAGGTCGGCGTCATCGGTGGTACACGGCGGCAGGAGCTTGAGCACCTGATCGTCCGTGCCAGCGGTTTCGATGATGAGTCCGTGCCGGAAGCCGATCTCCGAGATTTTCTCCGCGAGTTCCACGTGCGCGAACTCGATGGCCTGCATCATGCCGCGTCCCCGCGGGCAGCCGCGCGCCTGCGGATAGCGCTTGGCCAGGCCGTCGAGAAACTCGCCCATGCGCTGGCCGCGCCGTGCGATGTCCTGCTCGAAACGGTCATCGGACCAGAACAGCTCCAGTGTCCGCCGCGCGGTGACGAACGACGGGTTCTGCCCGCGGAACGTGCCGTTGTGCTCGCCCGGCGCCCAGACGTCGTATTCGGGTTTGATCAGGGTGACCGCGAGCGGCAGGCCGTAACCGCTCAGGGACTTGGACAGAGTGATGACATCGGGGCTGATCCCCGCTTCCTCGAAGCTGAAGAAGTGGCCGCAGCGGCCCAGGCCGGTCTGGATGTCGTCGATGATCAGCAGCATGTCGTACTTGCGGCACAGCCGCTCCAGGCCCCGGAGCCACTCCAGGCTGGCCACGTTGACGCCACCTTCCGCCTGCACGGTTTCGGTGATGACGGCTGCCGGTCGGTCCACGCCCGAGGCGCTGTCCGCGAGCATGCGATCCACGTACTCCAGCGAGTCGGTGCCTGGTCCCATGAAGCCGTCGAAGGGCATGTGCGAAGTATTGTCCAGGGTGACGCCGGCCCCCGCGCGCTTGAAGCCGTTGCCGGTAACGGACAGGGCTCCCAGCGTCATGCCGTGGAAGGCGTTGGTGAACGTCATGATGGTGTCCCGGCCCTTGACCTTGCGCGCGATCTTCAGCGCTGCCTCCACGGCGTTGGTCCCGGTCGGTCCCGGCAACTGGACCTTGTAGGCCATGTTGCGCGGCTCCAGGATGAGGCGGTTGAACGCCTCCAGGAACTCCGCCCGGGCGACGCTCGCCATGTCCAGGCTGTGGGTGATGTTGTCACTGCTCAGGTAATCGATCAGCGCCCGTTTCAGCTCCGGGTGATTGTGGCCGTAATTCATGACGCTGGCGCCGGCGAAAAAGTCCAGATAGGCCTCGCCGCTGGTGTTGTACATGTACGAGCCGCTGGCGCGCTCGAACGTGGTCGGGAAGCCGCGCACGTAGCTGCGGACTTCCGATTCGTGCTGGTTGATGATCTGCATCGGGTCCATGGTCATGAAACCCTCCTCACGGGTTGAGTTGTTCGACTGCCGCCGGGTCCAGAGGGCCGATGTGAAACCAGTCCTCGGCCTCGTGGTCGCCTTCGGCGGGGAAATCCTCGGCGGTGAAACCGCGCGTGCTCTCGATGCCAGTACCCAGTTCCCGGGCAATCGCCGTGAATAGCGCCCGGGATGCCTCGTTGGACGGCGAGATCGTCGTCTCCAGCATCCGGGCCCGTGCAGCCCCGGAACTTTGCAAGAACGCTGCCACCAGCCGTTTCCCCAGGCCGCGCCCCTGCATGCCGGAGGCCACGCCGACCTGCCAGAGAAATACCGTGTCCGGCCGTGACGGCGGCCGAAAGCCGGTGACAAAGCCGACCACCGTGCCGTGTTCCTCGGCGACCACGCAGGTGTCGGCGAACTCCTGGGCCAGGAGCATGTACATGTAGGCGGAATTCAGGTCCAGTACCCCGGAGTCACGGACGACGCGCCAGATGGCGGCGCCGTCGGCAAGCACGGTATTGCGGAACACAAGGGTGTTATCGGTCGAAGGCAATAGGGTGACTCCCGTTCGCAGTGCACAGTGCACCAGAGTGGGTCATACCGGTCGGGGAGAGCGCTGACGCGGCGTCTGTGCGCGGACGAGCCGTATCGGGTCGCCAGCGATGGGCCGTGATTGCCACGGTTTCAGGCCGGCGCATACAGGCTGACTGGGTATCGGGCGGGTGTTCGGGCCAAAACGTCTCCCTGACGCTGCGTTTCAGCAGAACTACAGCACGCGCTCCACACGGTGTCAACGCAGCCCATGGCCGCCGTTTGCGGACGGCATGGGCCCGGTTGCCGCTATCACGCGGGCCGTTGACGCGTTGTCACTTGCCCGGCGTGGGTGACGGTGGTACACCGTTGTCCACCCCGGGCAGCGGTCAGGCGTGGCCGTTCCTGCGGCACCGTCATCCAGGCCGTGCGAGCCGCCACGCGACGCCGTAGCGTGTCGGCTGCTACCGTCGTCACTGGTCAATAGCCTGTCCAAGGACACGTCAACGCGAGGAGAACGCCATCGGCAGTGCAACGAACGTGAGTCCGCACGGGCCCTGGCTGGCTGTGGATACGGCGACCGACGCCTGTTCCGTCGCCCTGGAGACCTCCGCGGGCATCGCCGGGCGCTTCGAGATCGCACCCCGGGGCCATGCCGGGCGCCTGCTGGAGTTGCTCGACGAGACGCTGGCGGAGGCGGGGGTGCGACCCGCCGACCTGGGTGTCGTGGTCTGGTGTCACGGGCCCGGCGCGTTCACCGGTGTCCGGGTGGCCGCTGGCGTGGCGCAGGGGATCGCCTGGGCCCACGCGCTCCCGGCGGTCGGGGTGTCCACACTCGCGACCGTCGCGCAGGGCGTGGCGCGGCGGCGCGGTATCACGTCCGTCCGCGTGGCCATGGATGCCCGCATGGGGGAGG
>JAWOFB010000078.1:0-5305 GCA_046482445.1 Ectothiorhodospiraceae bacterium
TTCCGCTTCTGCTGGCGCCGGCCTCGCCGCTGCTGCGCGCGATCGCCCAGCAGCACTGGTTCCGGAATGACGGCCAGCGGCGGGTCGTCGAGCACCAGGCCATGATCCAGGGCGGCGACCGTGATACCGAAGCGGCTATCGTCGTCCAGGAACGTCTGCCAGTGCTCGAAGGTGCGCGGGTGGATCCCCTCGCGGGCGAGGGTCTCGGTGAGCGCCTCGCGATGGCCCGCCGTCTCGGCAACGAACAGGCAGCGTCCCTCGAAATCCGCCAGGAACTGGGCCAGGGGTAAACGCTCGGGCTCGTCGCTGCGGGCGTGGAGCGTGAGTCCGGGGAGGGCCCGGGCTGCGTAGCGCACCCGTCCCGGCGCCGGGCCGCGCTGCTGCTCGGCCTCGGTTTCCGTCTCCAGCCGCACAGCCGTGCGCGTGCTCAGTGCGTCGCGCAACGAATCCGGATCCAGGAACAGGGAATCCGGTGGCAGCAGCGGCCGGTCCGGGTCGTGGCCGCGCTGCTCGTAGCGCTCGGCGATCTCCTGCCAGTAGCCGTCGATGCCGGTATCCACCCCGGACTCCTGGAAGACCAGGCTGGCCGCCGGCAGGTAATCGAACAGCGTCGCCGTCTCCTCGAAGAACAGCGGCAGGTAGTATTCGATGCCATTGGGCATGACGCCGTCACTGACATCGCAGTAGATCCGGCTGCGGGTCGGATCGCCCGCGAATGCGGCCCGGAAGCCCTTGCGGAAACGGGTAATGGCGTCTTCATCCACCGGGAACTCGCGCCCCGGCAGCAGGCGGACGGCATCGACGCGGTCCACCGTCAACTGCGTCTCCGGGTCGAAGGTCCGGATGGTGTCCACCTCGTCATCGAAGAGATCGATTCGATAGGGCACCCGACTGCCCATGGGGAACAGGTCCAGCACCGCGCCGCGGACGGCGAACTCACCGTGCTCCATGACCTCGGGGACGTTGCGATAGCCCGCCTGCTCCAGACGCTGGCGCATGGTCTCCAGTTGCAGGGTGTCACCCGACTGGATGACCAGTCCCTCGGCATCCAGGAACTGGGGTGGTGGCAGCCGCTGCATGAGCGTCGGCACCGGCACGATGAGAATGCCGTGCTGCGTCCGCGGCAGGCTGTACAGGGTTGCCAGGCGCTGGGAGACAATATCCTGATGCGGCGAGAAGACGTCGTAGGGCAGGGTCTCCCAGTCGGGAAACGGCAACAGCGGCGTCTCGGCGCCGGTGTAAAAGCGCAGTTCCGACTCCAGCCGGTAGGCTTCCTGGCTCGTTGCCGTGACCGCCAGTATGACCCCGGGCCGGCGCTCCAGGAGCCGGCTCAACGCCAGGGCGGGTGCGCTACCCGGGAGGCCGGTCCAGCCCTGCTGGCGTCCATCCCGGGGGATGCTCGGGTCCAGGGGATTGTGCGCCTGCTCGTTCATGAGCCCGCCCCGGTTCCCTGTCGCTGCGCCAGCGCGCGTCGGCGTTGGTAGGCCTCGCGGGCGATGGCCACGTCTTCGAGAAAATAGCCCATTTCGTCGAGCGTCAGTGCCTGCGGGCCATCCACCAGGGCCCGGTCCGGCTCCGGGTGGAAATCCACCAGCACCAGGTTGGCGCCGGCGATGACACCCTGGGCGTTGGCGTGCATGAGATCCGGCACACCGTCCGGCGCCGGTGCGCGCGAGCCCACCGAGTGCGATGGGTCGATGCCCACCGGCATGCGCGTGAGCCGCTTGACCACCGGGACGTGGGCGAAGTCCACGAAATTGCGGTGCGGGTCTCCCATGCTGGTCTTCATGCCGCGCAGGCAGAAGATGACGCGGTGATTGCCGGCCACCGCGATGTACTCGGCGGCGTTGAGGGATTCTTCCAGGCTGATGCCGAAGCCGCGCTTGAGCAGCACCGGGAAGTGATCCTGTTCGCCCACGCGCCGCAGAAGCTCGAAGTTCTGGGTGTTGCGCGTGCCGATCTGGAGCATGACGCCGGTGGGGTGGCCGGCATCCGCCAGGGCGGTCTCGATGGCATCCATCTGGCGATCGTGGGTGATCTCCATGGCGATCACGCGGATGCCGTGCTTGCCGGCGAGTTCGAAGACGTAGGGCAGGCAGTCGGCCCCGTGGCCCTGAAAGGCATAGGGGCTGGTGCGCGGCTTATAGGCGCCCATGCGGGCACAGACCTGCCCGTGGGCGCTCAGTGTCGCGAACATGCGGTCAACGTTGGTGCGGTTGTCCACGGCGCACAGGCCGGCGAAGACATGCAGTGTGTCCTGATTGAACTCCACGCCGTTGTAGGTAAAGCCCGTCGCCCGCTGCTCGTCACGGTGGCGGCCGAGGATGCGATAGGGCTGAGACACCCGCACCACGCGCTCGACACCGGGCAGGCCCCGCATGGTCTCGTCCTCGAGGCCTGCGGTGTCGCCGATGAGGTAGACCTCCGTGATGGTGCGTTCGGCCCCGGTGATGCGGTGCACCCGGTGTTCAATGCCCGGCAGCGCGTCCAGGTGGGCCATGAGGTGGCGGTAGGTATGGCCCTCGGGATCGATATCGGCTTCGAGGATGAGAATCATCGTATCGTCCAGCTTTAGTCGCGGTAACGGCGGGTGAGTGCGTCGTAGGCATCGATGCGGCGATCCCGCAGGAACGGCCACATTCGCCTGACCGTATCGTTGCGCTCGGTGTCGAGCTGCGCCAGCGTCACTGCGTCCGTGTCGGTGCCTGCCCGGGCCAGGATCTCGCCCTGAGGCCCGGCAACGAAGCTACTTCCCCAGAATGTGATGCCCGCCCCGGCGCCCGACGGATCGGGTTCGTGGCCCCAGCGGTTGCATACCAGGACCGGCAGGCCATTGGCCACGGCGTGGGATTGCTGGATCACGGTCCAGGCCGTGTGCTGGCGTTGCTGCTCGGCGGCGTCATCTTCGCTGGTCCAGCCGATGGCCGTGGGGTAGAGCAGCATCTCGGCCCCGGCCAGCGCCATGAGCCGGGCCGCTTCCGGGAACCACTGATCCCAGCAGACCAGCACACCGAGCCGCCCGGCCGTGGTGTCCACCGGCTCGAACCCGGTATCGCCCGGCGTGAAATAGAATTTCTCGTAATAGCCAGGGTCGTCCGGAATGTGCATCTTGCGATAGCGACCGGCCAGACGCCCGTCGCTGTCGAGGATGACGGCCGTGTTATGTGCCAGGCCCGGGGCACGCCGCTCGAACACGGAACCCACAATGACCACCCCGCACTCGGCAGCCAAACGGCCCAGCCGTTCGCTGGTTGGCCCCGGTACCGGCTCAGCCTGGTCGAACCCCGCGGGATCTTCGCTCTGACACGGGTACGGCGTCCGGTGCAGCTCCTGGAGAAGCACCAGCGTCGCTCCGTTGTCGGCGGCTTCCCGCACACCGGCGACGGAGCGCTCCAGGTTGGTTTCCGGATCATTCCCGCAGGCGTGCTGCACCAGGGCGACGGTGCGGCGGTTTGAGCGCGTCATGCGGCCTCCCGATGGCGAGCCCGTATTGTACTGGGGCCAATGCACCAGAAGCCAGGCAAGCGCGCCCGCGAGGACGTTGATGCGTCAGGCAAGGGCGGACGGGATTTGCATGGTGGCACAGTGGAGGCTACCGCCCTGGGTGATGAGCAGGCGCGAATCCACGGAAACCGCGTTGCGCCCCGGGAACAGTTCGCCCAGGCAGCGCCGCGCGGCCGTATCGGCCGCAACGCCGTAGGCCGGCACCAGGACGGCCGTGTTGGTGACCAGGAAGTTGGCGTAGGTTGCCGGTCGTTGATCTCCGGCACTGTCGTGGATCGGGCCCGGCCAGGGCAGGGGCACCAGGCGATAGGGCTGCCCGTCCGCCCGGCGCAACGTCGCAAGCTCCGCAGCCAGGTCGCGCAGCGTGTCGTAGCAGGGGTCGTCCGGATCGTCGCAGGCGGTGTAGGCAATGGTATCGGCGGCGGTGAAGCGCGCCAGCATGTCCACATGGCCATCGGTGTCGTCACCGACCAGGGCGCCATGGTCCAGCCACAGGACGCGTCGAACACCCAGCTCCCGCGCCAGCAGAGCCTCGTACCACTGGCTGTCGCAGCCCGGGTTACGGCCCGGGTGCATGAGGCAGCGCCGGGTGGCGAGCAGCGTGCCCTCGCCATCGCCATCGATGGCGCCGCCCTCGAGGACAGCATCCTCGCTGCACAGCGCGCCGGGACCGAGCGCGCCCTGTCTCCACAGGCTCGCGGTTACAGCGTCGTCATGCGCCGACGGGTATTTTCCGCCCCAACCGTTGAAGCGAAAGTCGAGAAACAGCCGCCCTTCGGCCGTGGTGACCGTGAGCGGCCCGTGATCGCGGCTCCAGACGTCGTCGGCGGGTGCCGGTGCCACGGTCAGGTTGGCCCGCTGTCCCCCGTGGGCGGCGACCAGCGCCCCAAGCCGCTCGGGGGCGGCATCGGCAGGGGCCGCGATGGTCAGCGGTTGATCAGCGGCAATGACAGCCGCCAGGTTGGCGAACACCGCCTCGATGGTCTCGAGCGAGCAGTCCCAGTCGCCACCCGGACGGGGCCAGGTCATCAGGACGGCGTCCTGCGGCTCCCATTCAGCCGGCCAGCGCCGCTGGTCAGGTGCCGCCGTGGTCACTGCCGCGCGACGGTGTGCAGCAACCGGTCGTGCTCAAAGTACAGGCTGTAGTCGTCATAGTCCCACCGCGTGATGGGAGGCTCACCCACGGCGTCGTGGCGTTCCGCCGGCTGGCCGTATTGCTCCCGGACCTGGTCCTTGCTCACGCCGCGATCCGGCAGCTCGGCGGCTTCCTGGTCCTCTACGGCATTGATCAGTAGTGTCTCCGCCGAGGCCGCGCCGGCGGCCGTGCTCGTGATCAGCACCAAGGCCAGGACACTGGCGTTCAACCGCTCCATGACCGTTCTCCGTTGTGTTTCCCCTGAATGTGGTTCAAGACTAGCATTGCGCCTGCAGGGGACAAACCAGGGATGGTGCGCCGGGGCGCCGAGCGCGTAAACTCCGCGCACATTGGCGACGGGCGCGGGGAGGACGCGGTGGAATTGCCGCAACCGCTGTGGACAGGCGTGCTGGAGCGGCGTTACAAGCGGTTCCTGGCCGACGTGGTGCTCGACTCCGGCGAGCGCGTGACCTGCCACTGCCCCAATACCGGTTCCATGATGGGTTGCCGTGACCCGGGTTCCCGGGTGTGGTTGAGTCATTCCACGCGGTCCGGCCGCAAGTACGCCTTCACCTGGGAACTGGTCGAACTGCCCGGGCCGGTGATCGTCGGTATTCACACCGGGCGTGCCAACGGGCTCGTGCGCGAAGCCCTGGAGGCCGGCCG
>JAWOFB010000146.1:0-3793 GCA_046482445.1 Ectothiorhodospiraceae bacterium
AAGCCTCTATCTGTTGCACCGTATGCGGGACCTCTACCGCCAGCGCGAGCGGTTCGCGGAATTGGCCCGCCCCGTGGGCCGGGAGGTGCCTGAATGCTTGTGAAGCGCAGGCACTCCCGGGCCATCCCGGCCGGCGCGGAACTGTTCGAGAAGGACGGCCGTCGCTATGCCCGCTGGACGGACGCGGCCGGAAGGACGAAGGTCCGGCCGCTGAACCGCAAGGGCGACCGCGTGGTCGAGGAGTCGGACGTCTGGTACGTCCGCCTGAAGGACCCCCAGACGGGCAAGTACCGCGAATGGCGGGCGTACCGTGACAGACAAGCCTCGCTGGCCCGCGAAATCGAGATCATCCGCAAGCTCGAACGCGGCGAGATGGGACTGCTGGACAACATGGCCAAGCAGCGCAAGAAGCCGCTGGCCAGGCACCTGTTCGACTTCGAGGCCCACCTCGAGGGCAAGGGCAACACGCGCGACCACATCGACAAAACGCTCTCTCGCTGCCGGCGCATCATTGACGAGATTGCCGCGGAGCGCTTCGAGGACATCGTGTCAGAGGCCGTCGAGGAATGCCTTGCCGACTGGCGGCGGGGCGGGATGAGCGTGGGTACTTCCAACGGCTACTTTCGGGCCATCCGCACGTTCTGCCGCTGGATGGTGCGGGCCAAACGCGCCCGGCAGAACCCCCTGGTGGGGCTGTCGTGCATCAAGGTCACCGACGCCAACCGCAGGCGCAAGCGCCGGCCGTTGACAGACAGCGAGGTCCGGCGGCTCATCGAGACGACCCGCAAATCGCCTGAGCCGTTCATGGGCCTGTCGGGGCAGGACCGGGCGATGCTGTACCTGCTGGCCGTCAACACCGGCCTGCGGGCAAGCGAACTGGCCAGCCTGACGCCGGAGAGCTTTGAGCTTGGCGGCGACAGGTCCCTGGTCCGCTGCCAGGCCGGCTACACCAAGAACGGCCAGGAGGCCGAGCTTCCCTTGCGGCGGGACCTGGCGGCAATGGTGCGGGGCTGGTTGGCCGACAAGCCCGCCGGTCAGCCGGCCTGGCCGGGCAAGTGGGCCAGCCAGCGCCACGGGGCCGAGATGCTACGCATCGACCTGACCGCCGCCGACATCGACGCCGAAGACAACCGCGGGCGCGTGGTGGACTTCCACGCCCTGCGGCATACCTTCATCTCCAACCTGGCACGCGCCGGCGTCCATCCCCGCAACGCCCAAGCTTTGGCACGCCACAGCACCATCGACCTTACGATGAACGTCTACACGCATGTCGCGATGGAAGACCTGGCCTGCGACGTGGAGAACCTGCCGGCGCTGATGAGCGGCGGCTCCGAAGAACCGGCTGCCGCAGCGACGCCAACCCGCGACTCAGTGCTCCATATGCCGGACGAACTGGCCTCCCTCGCCGGCAACTGGGACTCTATGCCGGACCATGTCCGTCAGGGCATCGCTACGCTGGCGGGGGTGTGAGCAGAGGGATAGCTTCATTCCGTCCGTCCGACGGCGTGGGGCGGCGGGGAGGCCCCGGGGTAGGGTTGGGGGTATTAGCGTTGATCCGCTGCCGCCCGAGCGATAGCATGCAATGCGAAAAGAGCGACAGCCATGACTGACCAACCGAACGAACCGACCCCCAGCGGGGCCGCCCCCCAGCCGGCCGCCGACGAGGCCAAGCCCCGTTTGGCCAGCCCAGCCGTCAAGATCCGACAACTCAACACGATCAGAAAGAAGGGATTCACATGATCAAGTCTGCAAAGCCCTTCAATGCCCCCCCGCTGTTGGCGGGGATGTTTGTCTGTCTGTCGGCCTCCGGGCTCCTGTCGGCCGGGCCGGCACCAGGGCACACCAGCCACGCGGGCGACCACGATTTCGCCTACCCCCGCGAGAAGGGCGTCGAACTGACTTCGAAGGTGGAACACGTCCGCTTGGCATGGAAAAACCCCACCCACACCGGCTTTATCAAGGGAAACAGCAGCACCGCCTTGGAACTCTTGCAGGCCGGCATCGAGCCCGCCTACGGCGAGAGTGCCAGCCCCTTGCTCAGCGATGGCGTATTGCTGGTGTCATGGAGTCAGCCCAGCGGGGAAGTCACTGCCCGTCTGGACAGCTTCAATCAGCGCTACTATCGTAACGTGGCCCGGAACAAGGCCCTGCAATCCACCTATTTCCGTATCGATGCCGACTGGCATACCCTCGCAGTCGATGCCGAAACCGGTGAAACCCTGTGGCACAATGTGGAGCGGTCGGCGTCAATGAACTTCCTCTCCTCCAAGCGCGGCCACGACGGGATCACCGGCGCGGTGCGGGACGGCGTGTACGTGACGGTCACCATTTTGGGCCATGTCTATGCCTATGATCTGCACAGCGGTGAAACACGGTGGTCGACGACCCTAGAATCGTGGAACCGGCGGGCTCAGGCCTTTAAAGACGAAGCCTTGGCGGATCGCAATATGCCCCAGGTCGGCGAAGGGCCTTTCGGCAGGAAGCGTTCTGGGGCCATTCTGGTGGATGGCGTGGCCGTCATTCCAGATCTCAACGGGGGTCTGATTGGGCTCAATGCCGAAGATGGAACGCAAATGTGGCACACGGCTGATGCCATGGATGACACCGCCAGCCCCCGCCCGTGGATCCATGAGGGCAAGACCTGGCTGGTCTGTAATCGAAGCAACCGGGGCGAGCGCCTGATCCATCTCATGGATCCGCTTACCGGCACCATGCAGTGGTCTCATCCCACCGGGACCAATCCCGGCCAGTTGTTGATGGGCGAGGGGTATATCCTCCTCAATCCTCAGCGGAGCATCAGAGGACGCGCGTTACTTACAGCCTACCGTCTGGGCACTGACGGACTCAGCGAACTTTGGTCCTTTAGCGACACCGAAGCCCACGGCGTACAACTTAGGCCCGATTTCGGCGCCCATCGCAAAGGGGTCATTCATCAGGATATTCTTTACCTGAGGGCAGGCAGGGGCACGGTTTCGATAGACATGAACTCCGGCGAGGAACGCCACCGGGTCGAGCAGAGCGGAAGCCTGCCCTTCATTGCCGAAGATAAACTTTATATGCAGGCCAACGCCTCGCACTCCGGAAGGAAAGCAGGGCTGCGTCTGTTTCAACTCGAAGAAGGCGGTCGCTTTTCCTACCTTGGCGAGGCCCCTTTCCAGGGCTTCGACTTCCAGCAGGTCACTGAGTACGAACACCCTTTGGAAACCCCTTATGCCGGGGGTAAAATCTATATGCGCGGTCACTACGCGATTGCCGCACTGGATCTCACTGTGGTCGATACCCCCATGGCCGAACTGGCCCTCGACCAGCTCTGGGCCGGCTTTCCCCAGCCCGTGAGAGCCCTGATGTTTACAGGCGATGAGGGACGACAACCTGTGGCTGGCCGTCTGCAGCCCCCCGCCCGGGAGAAACTGGGCATTCCCGCCACCTCGGCCTACCGGAAAGAAACCTGGACCTCGATTGTATTCTCCGAACCCGTTGTCCTCGGCGAAGCCTTTACCACCCCCGTGGAAATCGGCTTTGTCCAGTTCTCCTGGACGGGCACCCTTGCCATGGAGACCGCCGAGGGAAACCAATGGAACGGCACCTGGAGCCGTCATTTCCCCGGATGGGAGGAAACGATCGCCTACGAAGGCGGCTTTCCTGCAGGGGTCAAACCCGCCGGGGATGTCCCCGCCGCGCGTCATCCGGCATGTGGCGGCCGGTTGGCGGCGACCGGTCCTCAGCGCAGGCCGTAGTCCCTGAAGCCCTCCCGCACGCGCTCGATTTCGGCCTCGGAGAGCAGATCCGGTCC
>JAWOFB010000178.1:0-3562 GCA_046482445.1 Ectothiorhodospiraceae bacterium
CGTGAGCGCAAAGCGATGTCCTGTTGTGGACATCGCCCGCCCACCGGGCCGGCGGGCGGGTCACGGGGAGGGATCAGAAAGGCTCGACCCAGGGCCGCAGGTCCAGCTCCTGGGTCCAGGTGCTGGGGTGCTGACAGTGGAGATGCCAGTAGTTGGCGGCAATGGCGTCCGGGTCCAGCAGGGCGTCGGGGCCGCGTTCCCGGGTCTGCTCCTCGCGTCCAGGCAGATTGATCTGACCGTCCAGAATCACGTGAGCTACATGAACCCCTTCCGGGCCGAGCTCGCGTGACAGGCTCTGGACGAGGCCGCGTAGGGCGAACTTCGGTGACGCCAGGGTGCTGAACCCGCGCCCCCCGCGAAGCGATGCTGTCGCTCCCGTGAACAGGATACTGCCGCGCCCGCGTGCCGTCAGTCGGCGCGCCGCCGCCTGAGCAACCACTAGGCCGCCATAGCAGCCCACGCGCCAGCAACGCTCGAAATCCGCCGGTTCGGTCTCCAGTACGCTGCCGCGCTGGAATGCGCCCGCGTTGAATACCACCAGGGCCAGTTCGCCCAGCTTGTCCGCGGCGGCAAAGGCCTCCGCGACCTGGGCGGGGTCCGTCACGTCGCAATCCTGCAGCGTGACGCGATCCCCGCCGGTGCCCTGTTGGAGCTCTTGCCGTTTGCTCGCGCTGCGCGCGGCGGCAACCACGCGCATGCCTTCATTGCTGAACCGGCGGACCAGGGCAGCGCCAAGGCCCGGTCCCACACCCATGACTACCGCGACTTCATCTTTCATGGTGATGCGCCTCCCGATTTGTCCGTGCATTCCGGCTTATTGGAACCTCTGGTGGAGCACGCGACCAATCCGCGACAGTCCGTAGTTGGTCTGGCTCCCCTTTTACTTCCTTAAAGGTTCGTATGTCCTTCAAGGTTCGTAGAGTGCGTGGCCCACGGGTCGTTGCGGGATGAGCCAGAGCGCGGCTACAGCAGCCAGCCGAGCACCCAGAGCGCGCTCATGCCGACACCCAGCGTCGCGAGGACGCTGCGGGTTGCCCAGGCGATGCCGGCGGCAATCAGGCCGGCCAACAAGCGCGGGTTGAGCAGCGTGAAACCCGGGTCTGGGCCGCCGAAGACAATGGCTGGCGCCACGATGGCGGCAATCACCGCCGGTGGCACGTAACGCAGGATACGCGTGACGGCTGCGGGCAGTTCGCGCCCGCCAAGAAGCTGCAAACCGCTGAAACGCAGAAAGAATGTGCCGGCGCCGATGGCGATGATCACCAGCCACACCATGGGGTCGCTCATGAACCGGCCCTCACGCCCTGTCGGAGGTAGTCGGTGAGCGCACCCGCGGCGATGCCGGTTAATGCACCGATGGTCAGACCCAGATGGTAGGGGGCTGCGTGCGCCGCCAGGGCGATACCGCCGCCCGTAAGCCCGGCGATGACGCTGGGGCGGTCGCGCATGACGGGGACCAGCAGGACCAGGAAGACCAGCGGCAGGGCGAAGCCGATCTGCCAGGACGTCGGAACCGACGCGCCCAGCCACACACCGAGACCGGTCGCGAGCTGCCACAGCAGCCAGACGGGCAGGGCGATTCCCAGATAGAACCAGCGTCTCGATGCCGGCGGTGTGCCGTGCTGAAACCGGGTGATACTCAGGCTGAAGGCTTGATCGGTAAGCAGGTACGCCAGTGGGGCCTTCCAGCGCCCGGGCAGGTGGCCCAGGTGCAAGGCCATGGCCGCGCTGTACATGAGCATGCGTAGATTGATCAGCAAAGCCGTGAGCACAACGATGGCCGGCATGGCGCCATCGGCGATGAGCTGACCGGCCACCAGCTGGGATGCGCCAGCGAAGATGATCACCGACATGCCCATGGCCATGAGCGGGTCGAGCCCGGCCTCCAGCGCGGCGATGCCCGTTGTCATGCCGAACGGCGCAATACCCGGTAGCATGGGGGCGACCGCGCGAAACCCTTGGTGGAAGGCGCGCTTTTGGCCGTGAGGGGGAGTCATAGCGTCCTCGACGCGGTCCAATAAAAGCCAGCGACCCTGTTCCGTTGCCATTGGGGCAACGCGAAGCGGGAGTGTAACAGCGCCGTCATCACCTGCGGCTGAATTGTCTTCCGGAAGGAGCTCGAACCATGCCCCGTATCAGTCTCCTGGCCGCAACCCTGTTTCTTGCTGCCTGCCAGAGCCATCCACCCATGGAAACCGTTGAGCGCGTCGATCTGGAGCGCTATATGGGGCGTTGGTATGTGATCGCTGCCATTCCCACGTTTCTGGAGCGTGACGCCTACAACGCCATCGAGGAATACAGCCTCAATGACGACGGTACCATCGATACCGTATTCAGCTTCAGGAAAGGCGGTTTCGACGGTGAGCGCAAGCGCTACAACCCGACCGGCTTTGTGCGCAGTGACGATAACGCCGAGTGGGGGATGCAGTTCCTGTGGCCGTTCAAGGCCGAGTTCCTGATTATCTACCTGGACGAGGACTACGAGAACACGATCATCGGCCGAACCAGCCGTGATTACGTCTGGATAATGAGTCGGGACCCGGACATGTCGGAGGCCAAATACCAGGAACTGGTGGCACTGCTCGACGAGCGAGGCTACGACACGGATGAGCTTCGCCGGGTCCCTCAGCAGTGGCCAGAGAGTGACGCCTGATGCCAGGGCCAAGGGATCTGTACAACGAATCGGAATGATCTATTCTTTCTATTGAGGCAGCGCTCAGTGTCCCTTGAGTCGGGATTGCTGCCGGTCGCGGTTACCAGCCGTCGTGTGTCCGTTGTGAGGATCGGGAGACTGGGGATGCTGACCTACGAAGACTGTTTGGCGATGACGGACCTGACTGAGGAAGAAGTCGAGGCGATCGCTGAGCACGAGCACTGCAACGTCATGGCCGCGTTGGAAAAGGGCCACTATCTGGTGGAGGCGCCCGATGGGACGGTCCGAATCCGCAGGATGATCCTGGATGATATTGCCATGGCCCAGGTGCGGGGTAACAGCGAGCGCGTTGCCGTGCTGCAGTCCGTGCTGAGGCGCTTCTGCAACAAGTATCCAGATTGCCTGACGGACGACGCGTGCGACTGACCGCGGGCCCGGTCCCGGTTAGCGTTCGCTGCGGCCGGCGCCCGTCAGCACCCGTTCTTCCGTGACCAGGCAATCGACGGGGCGGTCGTGTGCCTCGACCGGAATCTCCGGGACGATTTGGAGTTCGAAGCCCAGGGCAATGGTGGCAGCGTCGGGGTTTTCGTCCAGCCATCGGTCATAGTAGCCGCGGCCATGGCCGAGCCGGTCGCGCCGCTCGGTAAAGGCGACCCCCGGCACGATGGCCGCGTCTAGCGGGCCGGCGGTAGGCGCGTCATGGCGGGGTGCGAGAATCCCCCAGCGACCGCTTTCCAGGTCGTCCCAGCCTTGCATGGTGACGGCGTGAATCGTAGTACCATCGACGATACGTGGCACCGCGACGGATTTGCCGTCTGCGAGCAGGGCGTCGATGAGGGAGTGCGTGTCCACCTGTCAGTTCGACTTCCTCGGCAATCTGTTCCAGGGAGAAGCCGTATTCGCCCACCA
>JAWOFB010000201.1:0-3817 GCA_046482445.1 Ectothiorhodospiraceae bacterium
CGCAACGGTGATCGAGCGAGGGACCGCCAGGCGGTCCCTGATGGTCGCGGCCAGTGCCACTGAACATGATGTTCGGGAAGGCGCCGCACCGGACGCTCGTCAGCCCGGAGACCGGCCAGGGAATGATCGCGCGGCATGCGGCGGGCATGCGAGGCGGATGATCGTGCCAAGCCGCTCGCCGGTCTCGGCCGATCCCCCTCGTGTCTGTCTCCCCCTGTCTGCGCGATCCCCACGAATCAACGGCGTGCGGGCGGCTCGCCGGGAGACACGGACGACATGAAACGCACAGCAGTTTCCTCGGCCATCCTGCTGGCCACGGCCCCCGCTTTGGCGGATACTCCGAACACCGACGACGCGCAGACGCTGGAAACGGTCCAGGTCACCGCCTCGCGCATCGCCCAGACGGTGGACGAGACGCTCGCTTCGGTGACCATCATCGACCGCGAAGAGATCGAACGCCTGCAGCCCCAGCAGTTCACCGATTTGCTGGAGGGCCGCGCCGGGATCGAAACCTCCCAGAACAGCGCCTTCGGCAAGACCACCTCCGTCTACACCCGCGGGACAAGCTCCGATCACACGCTGCTTCTGATCGACGGCGTGCGTATGGGTTCTGCGACGACGGGTGGTGCAAGCTGGCAGTTTCTGCCACCGGAAGAGATCGAGCGGGTGGAGATCGTGCGCGGTCCGCGCACGAGCATCTATGGCTCGGACGCGATTGGCGGTGTTGTGCAAGTCTTTACCCGTGAGGGCCGCAAGGGCCCGCCCAAGGTCAACGCCTTCGTTGGAGGTGGGAGCTTCAATACCTGGGAAACGGGTGTGGGTGTAGCCGGCGGCACTGAAAGCACTAGCTACAGCTTTTCGGTAGGCCATTTCAAGACCGATGGGATCGACGTGCAGGATGGTGTTGGTGACGATGACCGCGATGGTTATGACAACACCTCACTCGCCACCAAGGTGTCGCACCGGCTGGATAATGGCGTCGAACTGTTCGGCAACCTTTTGTATTCGGAAGGTGAGTCAGAGTTCGACAGCACGGAGGGCGACGATTACACCGATTTTGTGCACGCAGCTCTGCGAGCAGGTTTTCGTATTCCGGTGAACGATCGCTGGACAACCGAGGTGAGTGTCGCGCATAGCCGCGATGAAAACGATCGCTATGTGGACGGTGGATTTTCCTCTCGGTATGACACCAGTCGTGATTCCATCGACTGGCTGAATGAGATCGCCCTGTCGGATCAACTCCTGCTCACCGCGGGTATTGATGCACGTGAGGACCGTATCGATGTCGAGGACACATTTCTGCAGTCGGTCGGTACGGATCAATTTGAGGAAACGAGCCGCTACAACGTTGGAGGATTTGCGCTGTTGCAGGCTGAGGTTGGACGTCATCTTCTGGAGGGTTCGCTACGCTACGATGATAACGAACAATTCGGGGACAAAACCACGGGCCAGCTAGCCTGGGGTATGCAGGCAACCGATGCATGGCGCGTGCGTGCCTCATACGGTACCGCGTTCAAGGCGCCGACCTTTAATGATCTTTATTATCCGGACACTGAATTCTTTCCTGGATTTAGGTTCCGGGGTAATCCGGACTTGCAGCCCGAGGAATCGGAAACCTTCGAAGCCGGTGTTCGCTACTCGGTTGGCGTTGGATACGTCGATGCGAGTATTTTTGAAACGCGAGTTGATAACTTGATCGCCGGTTTCGATCCGCCCGAGAACGTCGATGAAGCGCGAATCCGGGGGCTAGAGCTAGAAGGTGGCTATGAGCGCGGTCAGTGGCTTTTGCGTGCGTCTGTCACGGTTCTTGATGCGGAGGATCGAGAGCGGGATACCGAGCTTCAACGGCGGTCTCCTGTTACAGCACGTTTTGATCTCGACCGGCAGGTTAGTCGTTTCTCGGTTGGCGGATCGGTGATTGCAAAAAGCCGGTCGTACGACGATCGTGACAATGATGTCCGACTCTCCGGTTATGGGTTGCTGAACCTGCGCGCGAGCTATCAGATCCATCCGGAATGGCAGCTCCAAGCTTCGGTTCAGAACGTGTTCGACAAGGACTACGAGACGGCCCTTGGCTACAACCAGCCGGGGCGCGCCGCGTTCGTGAAGCTCCGCTATCAGCAGAGGTGATCCATGGGTAATCGACTGTCGAAAATTGCGACCCGTACGGGTGATGAAGGCCGGACGGGCCTCGGTGATGGCTCGCGGGTGGACAAGGACAGCCACCGGGTCGAGGCGTTTGGTGATGTGGACGAGCTGAACAGCGTCGTGGGCCGGGTGCTGGTCCACGACCTCCCCGAAGAGGTTCGTCGGTCGCTCGCGCTGGTGCAGCACGAGTTGTTCGATCTCGGAGCGGAACTGGCGGTGCCCGGGCATCAGGCGTTGCCCGATGCCTCGGTTGAGCGGCTGGATGTTGAGCTTGAGTCGTTCAACGACGATCTGCCGGCCCTGAAGGAGTTCATCCTTCCGGGAGGAGGTCCCGCCACGGCCGACTGCCACATTGCCCGCACGGTCTGCCGGCGCGCGGAACGGCGGCTGGTGGCGCTCAATCACCACGAGGCCTTGCGTCCGTCGTCGCTGGCCTACATCAACCGGCTGTCGGATCTCCTGTTCGTGCTCTGCCGCGTGCTGGCTCGCCACGAAAACGGTGCCGAGGTCCTCTGGCAGCCGGCCAGCCAGCGCGGCTGATGCGGCTGACTGATCGGCGTCGCTACGGCGGCGCTTGATTCATGTCGCAACGGTCGCGGGCGTGTCGGGTACACGCTTCGCGGCCCCTTGCACCCGTTTTTCGGGACATCCCATGCGTGTTCGTTGCACCGTTCTGCTGGTTCTTGCGCTGTTTTTATCCGGGGTCGGCACGGCCGGGGCCGGACCCCTGGTGGTGGGCGTGGTCTCCGATCGCTCGGCGGCGGAGGTGGCCGCCGGGGCGCACCGCTTCCTCGAGGCCCATCCGCAGGCGGAGGTGATCCTGCGCACGCCGGAGCAACTCACGGACAAGTCGGACGAGGCGGTATCGGCGCTGTGGCGGGAGGCGGACGCCATACTCGTCGCGGCTGTTTTCGGGGATCAGGCCGCGCGCCTCGACCGTCTGTTGCGGGAGACCTCGCCGCCCGAGGGAGCGCCGATTCTGGCGATTAACAGCCTACGTCACCTGACGGCCCTGTCGCGGATCGACGGCGAGGCCGTACTCGCAGGCCTCGATGGCGAGGTGCGTACCGAACTGGCGGCCAACCCCGAACCGGGCGAGGACCCGCGCGCGCACCTGGTCCAGCAACAGGAGCGTTTTCCCGAGCAGGCCGACTGGCTGACCGGACGGGCGTTCTACCAGGGGCGCACGCCGGAGAACATGGAGGGCCTGATGCGCTGGCTGGCCGCGCGCGGCGGGCACGACATCGAGGTGCCGGAGCCGGACCCGCGCGAGACCATCCGCTATTACCGACATGGCAGTTCCAGCCCCGATCCGGATGCGCTCGATCTGGACGATGGACCGGCCGTGGCGTTGCTGGATCTGGATACCGGCGACCGGCCGGGGGACCGGGCGCTGCTGGACGCCACCTGCGAGGCCCTGGAGGCGCGGGAAATCCAGTGTTTTGCGGTGCTCGCGCGCTGGGGCGGGGCCAGCCGCGAGGCGGCCGAGACGCTGGCCGAGGCGGCCACGCCGGCGGATCTGGCGGGGATTGTGAGCCTGCAGGACTTTGTGGTCGACGGGGGCGGCAACCGCGAGGCGGTGGCCGAGGCCTTCGGGGAGCTGGATGTCCCGGTGATCAAGGGGATCCGCCTGGCGGATGTAAGCGCGACCCAGTGGCGGCTGTCGCAC
>JAWOFB010000217.1:0-6090 GCA_046482445.1 Ectothiorhodospiraceae bacterium
GATGACCGTCCAGGATTTCGCCCTCCAGGCGATCCGCCAACCGCCGCGCGGCCTCGAGCATCTGATCGAACGCGGACAATCCGTCGCAGGGACCCGGCAACTGCATGAACAGGGCTAGTCCCGGCGTCTCCAGCGTCGTGGCATCCGACGGGTCCAGCGTGCCGGGTTTGACCATGCTGGCCACGCTGAACATGGGCTCTTCACCGAGTTCCGTGGTGACCAGGTGATGGCAGATGCGGTGCTGCCCGAACTGCAGGCCCAGCACGTTGATCGCTTCCTGGACAGCTGGCGCCGTGAAGCAGTAGCCCTCGCCGGCGTGGACGTGCAGTACGACGATCTTCTCGCCGACGGCGGCAGATACCGCCTCCCGCTGTGCCCGTTCACCGGATCCACCGCCCTGATCACTCGGCTCATCGCCCCCGCGACCCGGCCGTGGAATCCGCATGGGTCCCAGGCGCCAGCTGCGCTCATCGCCACTGGATGCGGACTCCTCGGCTGCCGGCTCACCAGGGTCAACCGGCTGCCCGATCGATTCGGATCGCGCATCGGTCTCGACGTCCGGTTCCGGCTCCGGGTCTGGTGCCCCATCCAGGGCGTCGCTCGCCGTGTCGTCCACTTGCGGGCGCGTGGCCGCTACAGACTCTGTAGCCGCCGCGTCAGCCGCCGGGGCAGAGGCGTCTGCCCCCGATGCCCTCGCCCCCTGGGACCAATCAGTGTCGGCGTCGGCGATCTTGCGCACCCGTACGGGCCCCACGCCTTCGGAGGCGTTATCCAGCGAGGGCGCCGAGGCACTCGTGTCCACGCCGTCGTCATCGCCGAGGACAAAATCGTCCATGTCCTTGAGAGCGGCCTCGACGTCACGATCCCGGCGCGGGCCGCGACCGCTTCGCGGTGTGCGCCGTTGCGGCCTGCGGACACCGCCCTCCTGCCACTTGTAGTAGGCGAACAGGCCAGCGATCACCAGCACACCGACGGCCAGCAGTATCCAGCGTAGCGTATCCATCGTCTCCATCTGCCTTTGCCCGACTGTCACCCGGGCGCTGTCTGTGGTTATACGGCCCCGCCCCGGCCGAGCCGTTCGCAACCCCGAACATGCACCGGCACCAGGATCCACGCACCCCTTGTCCAGGTCCACCGTCCGCGCGCGGCGACGCACCCGTCACACGGCCACGGCCATTTCCGCCGCCTCGTCCACGTCCACCGAAACCAGGCGCGACACACCGGCCTCGTGCATGGTCACCCCCATCAGGTGACTGACCATTTCCATGGTCGTCTTGTTGTGCGTGATGAGAATGAACTGCACACGCTCCGCCATCTCCTGCACCAGCTCGCAGAAGCGCCCGACGTTGGCCTCGTCCAGCGGTGCGTCCACCTCGTCGAGCATGCAAAACGGCGACGGATTCAGCTCGAAAATGGCGAACACCAGCGCCACGGCGGTGAGCGCCTTTTCGCCTCCGGAGAGCAGGTGAATGGTACTCACCCGCTTGCCCGGCGGCCGCGCCATGATAGCCACGCCGGTATCCAGCAAATCGTCGCTGGTCATCTCCAGGTACGCCTCGCCGCCGCCGAAAAGCCGAGGATACATCCTCCGGATCCCCTCGTTGACGCGGTCGAATGTCTCGCGGAAACGCTCGCGGGTCTCGCGGTCGATGCGCCGGATGGCGGAATCCAGCGTCTCCATGGCTTCCGTGAGATCGGCGTGCTGCTGATCCAGATAGCCCTTGCGCTCGGCGAGCTGCTCGTATTCATCGATGGCAGCGAGGTTGATAGCCCCCAGACGGCTGATCCGTTGGCTCACCGCGTCCAGCCGCTGCTGCCAGGCCTCCTCGGTGGCCTCGGGGTCCAGCTCGGCCTGGAGCGTGTCAAAATCGAAGCCCAGTTCCACCAACTGCTCTTGTTGGGACTGCCGACGCGTACGCAACTCCTGGTCGCGCAGCTGCATCTGCTCCAGCGTCTCACGCAAGCTGGTGACCTGTTGCTCGGCCTGCTGGCGCTGCTCCTCCAGTTCGCGCAGTCGCTGCTCAACGCCGGCCACATTCTCGCGCGCAGCGGTGAGCTCCTGTTCGGCAGCGACGCGCTGCTCCAGCAGTGTCTCGCGCTGGGCTTCGAGATCGGGCACCGGATCACTGCCCTGATCATCGCTGTGGCGCAACTGCTCGTCTCGTTGCTGCAGTCGCTCCTCCTGCTCGCGCAGACGCCGCAACTGCTCCTGCAGCGATTCCCGCGCCGAGCGCACGCTCTCTTCCTTGAGGGCCAGGTCGTGCCGGCGATCACGGTAGGACTGCAACGTCTCCCGGGCCGCGTCCAGGGTTTCCTGATGCTGCTCGCGCTCGGCCTGCAGTTCCTGCCGCCGCTCGTCGTCCGCCGCCACGCGCGCCTTCGCTTCCTGCAACCGTTCCCGCGCCTCCGCCAAAGCCCCGGCCGCCTCGCTGGCTTCCTGATCCAGCGCGTTCATATCCGCAGCCAATTGCTCACGCCGCTCGCGCAACTCCGTCAGCCGCTGGCGCCGACTGGTTTCCTGGGCTCGCACCTCGGTCAGGCGGGCGGCAACCTGCTCACGGTCTTCCTGCGCGCGATCACGCGCGGCCTCCGCATCCAGACGCTGCTCTGCCAGCGCGTGGCGCTGGCCCTCGAGACGTTCGAGTTCCGCCCGCGCCTCGACCAGCCGATCGCGCAGTGTCGCCATGCTGCGTTCGCGCTCCAGCAGCCCGTTGTCACTACCGGCGCTGCCCGGCATCTGGAGCCAACCCCGGCCGTACAACGTGCCGTCGGGCGTTACCAGACACTCGCCGGCCCCGAGGGTCCCTGCGCGGCGTTCGGCGTCGGCGCCGTCCGCCGCGCAATAAACCCCTGTCAGCAGCTCGGCCACCGGGGTCGGCGCCGTCACGTGAGCCGCCAGCGGCGTTGCGGGATCCGCGGCAGGCGGCGTTGCCCGCTCGCCATCATCCGCAAGGACCAGCATCCGCGCCGGGGGCAGCCCCAGGCCAGTCCCGCTCGGCAGATGCTCGGGGGCGACGCATAGCGCTTGGAGCCGGTCCGCGAGCACGGCTTCCACCGCGGTCTCCCAGTCCGGCGTGACGCGCATGTGCCGCGCGAGTTGGTCTGCATCGCCGAGACCGCATTGCTGCAGCCATTCCCCGGCAGCATCGTCGTCCGTCTCGCCCAGGGCATCGGCTTGCAAGGTCTCCAGGGATGTCAGACGGGCCTCGTCCTGCTGAATCGCGCCGCGCTGGTCATGGATCGCATCCGCCAGTGCGGCCTCGCGTTCACCGATCTCGGCCAAACGACCCTGGGCCTGCTCCAGATCGTCCGCCAACAGTTCCTGGCGCTCCTCCAGCTCCCCGGCCTCGGCTGTCAAGGACTCAAGCTCGCTCGCCACGGCGTCGGGATCCGTGCGCTCGTATTCGCTTGCCAGGCGCGCACGCCGCTCGCCGATCTCGGTCTGGCGCTGCTCCCGGTCTTCGATGCGGGCTTGCTCGACCTCGACCCGGCGTACGGACTCGGACGCGGTTTCGTTGAAGCCGTCCCACCGCGACTGCCACTCATCCATGGCCTGCTGCGCGGTATCCAGCTGCTCGGCGGCCTCTTCTTCTAGCTCCCGGAGCTCCGCAATGGCAGGCGCCAATTCCGCAAGCCGTTCATCCGAGGTCGTCAGTTTGGCTGTATCGTCGGCGATGGTGGCACGGACCTCTTCCAGCGCCTGCTGGTTGGCCTCGCGATCCTCGGCCTGCTTGCGCTGACGTTCACGCTCGTGCTGGATCTGCTGGTCGATACGCGCGATATCGCTGCCGAGGGCGTAGTAGCGGCCCTGGGCGGCATTGACCGCCTCCGCCAGCTCGCTGTGACGCTCGCGCTGGTCGGCTAGCTCGCGTTCGGCCGCGCGCTGGCGCCCCAACTCGGCCTCCACCGCGTTGCGCCGCTCCCCGAGGGCGCGTTCACCCTCGGCAAGCTCCGCCGCCAGATCGCGCAGACGCAAGGCAACCAGTTCAGCCCGCAGACGCCTTTCCTCGGCCTTGTACTCCTTGTAGCGCTCGGCGGTACGTGCCTGACGAGCGAGTTTCTCCAGCTGCCCGGAGACTTCTTCGCGGAGATCGTCCAGGCGTTCCAGGTTCTCCCTGGTGTCGCGCATGCGGCGCTCTGTCTCGCGACGCCGCTCTTTGTAGAGCGATATGCCAGCGGCTTCCTCCAGATAGACCCGCAATTCCTCGGGCTTGGCCTCGATCAGCCGCGAGATCATGCCCTGCTCAATAATCGAATAGCTGCGTGGCCCGAGTCCGGTGCCCAGGAACACGTCCGTGATATCCCGCTTGCGACAGCGGGTGCCGTTAAGCAGATACTGCGATTGCCCCTCGCGGTTGACCTGACGTTTGACCGAGATCTCGCTGTATCCCGCGTACTGCCCGCCGAGGGTGCCATCGGCATTATCAAACAACAGCTCGATGGAGGCCTGGCCAACCGGTTTGCGGGTACTGGAGCCGTCGAAGATCACATCCGCCATGGACTCGCCGCGCAGATGTTTGGCGGAGCTCTCCCCCATGACCCAGCGAACGGCGTCAATGACGTTGGATTTGCCACAGCCGTTGGGCCCGACCACCCCCACCAGGTTGCTCGGGAGCTCCACCGTCGTCGGCTCCACAAAGGACTTGAAGCCGGCCAGCTTGATCTTTTTCAGACGCATGCAGGTTGCTCGTCCCCGTCGCGGCGTGCCCGGATCCCGGTTAAACTAATCGCCTAAGAATAGCTGGCGTGACAGCCGTCACATGAATAGCGCTATTATCCGGTTCACTCCCACCATTGGAAACCCGTCAACTACCCCGCCCTGAAGGGCGGAGCTTGAGGGAAACCGAGAGCTGGGTTGACCGGGGGGAGCGGCAACCAACCCGCTACGTTGGCAACAGGTCGTTCAGACCCACGCCGGGATGCTTCCTCAGTCCCGGCCACTGGAAGGTGTTGGTCATGCTGGCGCAAGGTAAAACGCCGAAGGCCATCGCCGCTGCCGCAAGGCAGGAGCCGGTTGCCAACATCCCCGAGGGGAGACGGGGCAATGCCCCGCGTGACAAGGCCCGTAAGGGCGTTTTCCAAGGAGATACGGATGGCCGTATTGGTACTGAGCAAGAACAAGCGGCCGTTGTTGCCGTGCTCGGAGAAACGGGCACGGCTGCTGCTCGACCGCAACCGGGCGGTGGTCGTACGGGTCGCTCCTTTCACCATTCGTCTCAGGGACCGGATGGGAGGCAAGACCCAACCCGTTCGGGTCAAGATTGATCCGGGCAGTCGCACCACCGGCATGGCGCTCGTGCGGGAAGGGGGCGATGGCACGACGCACGTCCTCTGGTTGGCTGAGATTACTCACCGAGGGCAGTTGATCCGTGACCGGCTCACGCAGCGACGTGCCTTCCGGCGTCGTCGTCGAGGCCAGTTACGCCATCGCGCCCCACGGTTCGATAACCGCACCCGTCCCGAGGGGTGGCTCCCGCCGAGCCTGCAACACCGTGTCGACACCACGATGGCGTGGGTCGAGCGCCTGCGCCGCTGGGCGCCGGTCACAATGATCAGCCAGGAGCGGGTGCGGTTTGACATGCAGCGCATGGAGAACCCGACGATCAGCGGCGTTGAGTACCAGCAGGGGACGCTCGCGGGCACGGAGGTCCGCGAGTACCTGCTGCACCGGCACAACCACACCTGCGCCTATTGCCACGGCCTCACCGGCGACCCGGTGCTTGAGATCGAGCATGTGCACCCGAGAAGTCGGGGCGGGAGCAATCGCCTCAAAAACCTGGTCATTGCCTGCACCGTCTGTAACCAGCGCAAGGCCAACCGCACCGCCGGGGAGTGGGCACAGGCCGAGACCGGGTACGGTCGCTTGGCATTGATGCGCCGGGCCAATGCCGAGCGCATTGCCGCCGGGCAGCGCCCGGCGCTGCGCGACGCGGCGGCGGTCAATAGCACCCGCTGGGCTTTATTCGAAGCCCTCGAAGCCACTGGCTTGCCGGTGGCCACAGACACCGGCGGGCGCACGAAGTGGAATCGCCAACGTCTCGGTCTCCCGAAGGGCCACGCGCTCGATGCGGTCTGTGTTGGCGTGGTGGA